>JAFXSU010000216.1 GCA_017525435.1 Victivallales bacterium | reverse complement strand
ATTCTGCCCCAGAGCAACAACATCCATGCCAAGTTCGTGAAAGTCAATGATTTCGCCGCCACCGAGGCAGCCATCGACGACCAGACGCGAGCCATCTTCGTCGAGGCCATCGGCAACCCCGGCCTGGATGTCGCGGACATCGAGGGTTACGCCAAAGTCGCCCAGAAGCACCACCTTCCGCTGATCGTGGACGCCACCTTCGCCACCCCTGTGCTGCTGCAGCCCATCCGCTACGGCGCAAATGTGGTCATCCATTCGCTCTCCAAGTGGATCGGCGGCCACGGCGCAGGCATCGGCGGCATCTCGATCGACGCTGGCAATTTCGACTGGACCGACCCGAAATTCTCGCTTTTCAATGAACCTGACCGTGGCTACCATGGCATCGTCTGGTCCTCGCTGGGAGCGGCGGCCTTCGCGACACGCCTTCGCACCGTCGCCTTGCGCAACCAGGGCCCTACCCTCTCGCCGGATGCGGCGTGGGTTTTCCTCCAGGGCGTCGAATCCCTCCCCCTGCGCATCGCGCGTCATTCGGAAAACGCACGAAAGGTCGCGGAGTTCCTCGCCGCCCACCCGAAAGTCGCCTGGGTTCGTTACCCCGGATTGCCCGGTGATCCATCCTATTCCCTGGCACAGAAGTACTTGCCAAATGGAAAGGGCGGCATGGTTGTCTTCGGCGTCAAAGGCGGCGCCAAGGAAGGCACCACAGTCGTAGACAATCTGAAGCTCTTCCTCCAACTCGCCAATGTCGGTGACGCACGTAGCCTCGCCATCCACCCCGCTTCCACCACGCACTCACAACTCACTGAGGAACAACAGAGAGCGGCTGGTCTCGCACCAGAACTCATCCGACTCTCCATCGGAATCGAAGACCCACAGGACATCATTGAGGATCTCGCCCAGGCATTGGACAAAATCTGACAATTCCTGACAATTCCCGACCACACGATACGGCACGATGCTCCTTCCCTCGTGCCGTATTGTGTTTTTACCAACATCAAGAAACTGCCTTCCCGCCAATTGCCTCTGCTGTCACTGCAAGTTATTCCCTTCGAAGCATCTGGCAGATCCGGGAAAACAGGGAGCTTTCGGCACGGTCCACTTTCAGCATCTGCTCCGGCCGTCCCAGCCAGACGCGTCCGTTGTAGATGACCAGCCCCGGCACGCGGTGCCCTTTCGTATGGATAGCGCAATCGCCGGTCCTGCCTACGACATGCGCAAATATTGACGTGTCAGCAGTTTCTTGCGTTCCAGAAACATAGAGCCGTCCACCGACCTCGACCAAAAGCGGTGTGTGGCCGCCACCGAATTCGGCGGCAGTCAAATCCATCTTTCCGCCAGAGGTCAATTTCTCCTGTGTTTCAAGGACGATGCCACCTCCTGCAATCATGGTCAGATCATCGGCAGCCGACAGCGTATTCTCCACTACGATGTCGCTGCCCGACTCCAGGCGCACATCCCCAGAATCCTTGCTTCGCACCGTCCCCACGGTGAGAAATTCCGTGCCTGTCAGGGCAATGTCCCCGGCGACCGTCGTTGCCTCCTGAAGACACACCGCCTGACCGGATAGTTCTAGGCTACTTCCGGAACCGCTCGCCTCCAAACATCCGGATGAGACATTGCCCACCTCGGCTACCACCGAACTATTATTGCCACTGGTTTCAATCACGAGTTCCGGCAGGTCTGCCCCCCATGCCAGTTCCACCTGTACATCGTTACCACTGCTGTTCAATGTCAGTTTTCCCACAGAAGAATCCGACGTTCCTTCTACCATCATATCGCCGCCACTTGTGAAGGTTGCCTCCTGCGTTATCACTTTCCCTTTCGAAGTCAACTCAGCGACAGCCGAGACCACAACTTCGCCGGTCACCGCCGCCAGGTCGCCAGCCACCCACACTGCGCCCGACGAACTCTCCAGGCGCACATTGCTTCCGATGACATCACCGTTTGACACCAACTCATTCTGTCCCATAAGCTTGACTTCACCTGACGACTGAATTCCTGAAACTTTCAGGGAACCGCCTGTCTCCACAGAGACCGACGAAGCATCCCGCACCTCGCCATCCAACTGAACCGGACCGGACTTGGAAATGATATCCAGGGGGTGCTGTTCCACTTGCCAGTCCCCTTTCACCACGACTCCTTCACCTGCCTCCAAACGTTGCGGAGACAATGCGATAACCTGTTCCGTATCAATGTAAATGTCACCAGGCGAAGTCAGTTCCCCGCCAAGTTTCAAGACTTTGCCAGACATCTCCATATCACCGGAAAGCGATTTGACTCCATTGGATAAAACCAAGGCATTCTGGGCATTCAACTTAACAGCGGTGCCTTCCAAATGACCGCTTGCCAACTGATTTCCCGCCGTGATAACCAACTCGCCCGCTGTTGTCAAGTCATCGATGAACACATCTCGCTCGCCTTGGAGCGTAAGCTGGCTCGCATTCGTGCTGACCACGCCGGACCCGACCACCAAATTCGACTCCGCGATTAAAGTCAGCGGCCGATTGCCTCCCAGATGAACCTGGTCAGCAAGGGTGATGTTCCCGTCGGTGGTTCCGCGACGGGTGTAATTGAGCGTGATTCCCTGTTCCGCCAGTTTTTCGCCAAGATATTCAGCGTTATAATAGGTAAGTACTGGGTCAAGATAGGAATAGGAATCCAAAATGCCCCCTAGAGTGTTGGCCTCGCGTCGCATATATGTCCAGCCATTTCCGTCTGCGTCATGAAAGCCATATCCCACCCCCTCGGTAAACTCTGGCTGAGCATCCGACACCGGCAATTCCAGCTCCTCTGCTCCAACTCCTGCCACAATCAGTCCATACCCCAACCCGGAATCAGCCGCCGTGGCATTTCCAATGACTAAGTTGGCAGTCGGATCGATGATAAGTTCATCAGCATGAACCTCGCCCAACTGCGAGAGGGCACTGTTGCGGCCGGAGAACTCCGCTTCCTGAGCAGTCACCCTTCCTTCAGCCGACCAGACCTGTCCGGCACCGCCCGCCGCCGAAAGCACCGCCCGACCGCCAGGCGCATCAATCGTCCCGTTGTTCTCCACCCGCGTGGCTTCACCGCCCAGCCCAGAGAAATCAAGCATCAGCCGTGCACCGTTCTCAAAATTCTGTAGCGTCACCGTCTCCCCGACACCAAGCATTGCGCTCTGTGCAGACTGGATAACCCCATGGTTTTGAACAGTCTGAGCAACCAACGCCATACTTTCCGCTTGAATGATTCCGCTGTTCTCCACAACTGCTTCACTCTCCCCCACAAGCCGCAGCCGCCCTTCCAAGAAATCCTGGTCAGACAGGCATCTTGTGGTCGCCAGCAGCCGATTCACATCCACCACTGCTCCACTGCCAAAGAGAATACCATTGGGATTCACCAGATAAAAGCCGCCATTTGCAGTAAGCCGCCCGAAGATCTCCGATGGCGAGGTCCCCGTCACCCGAGCAAGCATTGACGCCTGTGCCGTGGGTTGGCGGATGGTTACCGCACACCCCTTCCCGATGTCAAAGGAATCCCAATTTACGATTGCCCTGGCAGTGCCCTGCTCCAGGAACATGGTCTGTCCTTGGACGCTCATCTCGACTTTGCCATGAACCACTGTCGCTCCACTGGGCAACTCACGCCCTTGACAAAACAATCCAAATACCAACGCCGATGCGCCAAGACAGCTGTAACGCAAAAAACGTCCAAAATCATGATGAGATTTCATTGTTTTCCTATCCTCTAATGTCAAATTCAAAACTGAAGTTGAAGTGCGAAGTGCCAACGACCACGGCGCGGAGTATCCGGCGAAGCATCGCGCTTGAGTGGGAGCGCATAGTCCACCGCGCCATTCAGTCCTTTGCGAAGGACAAGGCGCAGACCGCCACCGATGGAGACAAGGCTCCGATGGTGCCGACGACCGTTTTCGGGAAGATTGTCGTCACCACTATTTTTCATCCACCCGAAATCCATGAAGAGAATCCCGATCAGCCGACCGTTCGGCAACCACCCAGATGTACTCTCTTCATTGGAACAGCGGTTTTCCAACAGCGGAGTGCGAATTTCGAGGGTGCCAGCCAAAAGGCTGTCACCGCCAATCTCCGCCTCCCGGTAACCGCGCACACTCTCATAGCCGCCGAGATATTCGCGCACTGCGTTGGGCGCAGCGTCACTGGTGTAAAGTCCTTGCAATCGCATCAAAAGCGACCAACGTCCCGGGCACTCCTCCCCTGCAAAGAGCCGTTGCAGTCGCGTGGCGACCAACCGCGTCTGCCAAAAATTCCCCTCGGCGCCACGGCCTTCCGCCCGGAACGCCTTCGCTTCGGAAGCACCCAATTGCCCTGCGTGATTCTCCGCAAAGGTCAAGGAGGCAAAATTACAGCCATTCCAGCGATCCAAACCACCCTCGCTATAACCCAAAGTCAGAAACGGCATCGACACTGTGGCACCGCCGAATTCCAATGACTGTGAAAAGAGCCGGAGGCGGTTCCGGCTACGCGCCATCCGCCAGCCCAATGCCACAACGGCACGCGCGCGTCCATTCGCATAGATCTCATTCTCAATCTGCATGCCGTAGGAAACTCCGCGTCCACAGATGTCCAGCCCCCGCACGACTTCGCTGTAGGCGGAGTCGGACCAAGAGCCAAATGCCGTCCACACCCACCGTTCCCCTATCGGCAAACGATAGGTGCCATACCCCGCATTCACCTCGCCGGCAATATCGCCATTGGTGATATAGTGCAGGGACATCGTGTCGTCGCACCGCGCCAGATTCTGAACCTGCACTCCTAGTCGCAACTGCACGGAAGACTTGGCCTCCTGTGCCGTGGCATTCAAAATCTCCAAGCTCCCGTGAATCGGCAGGCGATCCGTGTAATCCACTTCCGCATCAACCGTAAGGCTTCCGTTGCGATAAACAGGCTTGAGAGTGACATCCACCTTGAGATCAGCCGCATTCAGTTTCGCCAGCCGACGGCAGAACTCTGCGTAGTTGAAACCCGGTGAACGCCCTGAGAGCTTGGCGATGACCTGTCGCGGGGTGTAGTAGCGGCCGGCCTTGCGAACCCGTATCTCGCCCAACTGCCCACACTCCACTCGAATCACCAGCACTCCATCAGCCCACTCCGCATCCGGAAATTCCACCACCGCAAGAAGATACCCCGCACCGCGCAGAGCGTCCACCAAACGGGCACGTTGTTCTTCAAGTTCCGACAGGGAATACGGTCGCGACAATAATTCGACAGACCACTCCGACCAAGTTGGAAGCGCACGAACAACCGCTGAATCGCCTTCCACACGAAGCTCGCGGAAATGCAAAAGCGAATCCACGCTCCCCCAGCCAAACAACGATGCAAGCAGCAAGGCGACACCGCACAGACGATGAAGTGACGCTCTCCTGGTATTACCATGAAACATTGATGCCCCCTAGTTTTGTGTTCACGATTTGTCCAACATGCATTCCGCTCTCCGACAAACCATAAACCATCATACGGGATTTGCCACCAAAAATCGTAAAAATATTTAAAATAAATTTCTAATTACCAAATAGTAATATATTTTATCAATTTCGCCAAAGAAAGTCTGTGACAATTGTGAAAAACGAAGGCCCGACGCCGCAATTTTGCGACAGTATCGCAAAAAATGTCACAAATAATTGGCCCCCGCGCAGAACTTTTTTGCTTTGGCCGAATATATTTAGTGAAAAGTCCATTCGTCTGCCTACCCAATACCACCATGCAATACCTCAAGGACACCCCAAAGACCGCCATTATTTATGGCAACCAACGCATTGATTATCACCATCTCATCGCCAAAGTCCTGTCCTTTTCCGCACATTGTGGCGGAGCTAATGGCGATCGTGTTGCCGTAGTAATGGAAAACCGCCCGGAGTGGCCAATAGCCTTCCTGAGCGCCTGGCAAAACCATCAGATTCCTGTTCCGATGGACATGCAGAGCAGTCCGGAAGAGTTGGCATTCATGATGCGGGATGCAGGCGTGAAGACGGTCTGGTGCAGCGCCAAGACCGCCGCCAATGTCCAGGCGGCGCTGGCTTTGGTTCCAGAACTAGGCACGCAGATGTTTCGCATTGAGGACATTCCGGAACCTGCGGAGAGCGCCGAACCCCTCGCCTTCCGAGATATTCCGGACGAGGAGATCGGCGTCATCATCTACACTTCCGGAACCACTGGACGTCCCAAGGGCGTTATCCTCACCATCAAAAACCTACGCGTAAACCAAGATTCCGTCTCCATCGACGTGCCCATCTACCGCGAGGATGACGTCCACCTCGCGCTTCTACCCTTTCATCATGTGCTTCCACTTCAGGCCTCGATGCTCATGCCTCTGGCCATCCACTCCACACTTGTCATCGTGCCGGAGCTTAAGGGCGAGACCATCAAGGCGGCAATGCATGACAACCATGTCACCATGCTCGTCGGCGTTCCCAAACTTTTCACAGTGCTACGAGATGGTATCCTGAAGCAGATTCACGCCTCGAAACTTGCCACCCTTCTCTTCAAACTCACCCGTGCCATTGATTCGGTCTGGCTCTCCAAAAAAATCTTCAAGAAGGTCCAGGACGCCTTCGGCGGCAAAGGTCGCTACTTCCCCTGCGGTGGTGCAGCTCTTGATGAACAGGTAATCCGTGACATGCGTGCGGTCGGCATTGAAATCCTCCTGGGCTATGGACTTTCCGAGACTGCACCGATGGTCTCGTTCCCGCGCCCAGGCAAACTCCGCAAGCATGCCTCCGGTCAGCTCCTCCCCGGCGAAGAGGCAAAGATCGTGGACGGCGAGATCCTGGTTCGCGGCCCCAATGTCTCCCCCGGCTACTGGCAGCGCCCAGAGGAAACCGCAGCCTCCTTCGACCAGGACGGATGGTTCCACACCGGCGATCTGGGCCACATCGACGATGATAATTATGTCTTCATCACCGGTCGTAAGAAGGAACTCATCATCCTGGGCAACGGCAAGAATATCACCCCGGAAGAGATTGAGCAAAAGATCATGGCGCATTCCAACGACCTTATCGAAGAATGTGCGCTAGTGGGCAACGGCGATGCGCTGGAATTGCTTGTCCTCCCCAATACCCACACGCTCAAAGCACGACGTATCCTCAATATCGAAGAAACCATCCTCGACGAAGTAATCGAACCTTACAACGAGCAGGCCGCCTCCTATAAACGAATCCTGCGACTCGCTTTGCTCTCCGAACCGCTTCCCCGCACCCGACTGGGCAAACTCAAGCGCCACGAACTCTCGAAGCTCCTCGATGCCAATGCACGGAAACCCCATGAGGACGCCGCGCCGCCACCAAACACCCGCGAGTACGCGCTCATCCACCAATATCTGGAAGACACCACTGGGCAGAAAGTCCAGCCAGACGATCATTTCGAACTGGACCTTGGCGTGGACTCCCTTGGAAAAGTTGCTTTCGTGACCTATCTCAACGGGACCTTCGGAACCCAACTCTCCGAAGAGACGCTGGTGGACTTCCCCACCGCGCGTGCACTGGCCGCGCACCTAGCCGAACTCGCCGTTCCAGGTGCCGAATTGCAAAACAAGGCATTGAATTGGCACGACATCATCCATGAACCGATTGATGTCGCACTCCCCTGTGCCGGCTGGTCGCATCGGCATCTGCACGGCATTACGCGGATTCTCCTGGGCAGTTTCTTCTGCAAATTGGAAGGAACTGGACTGGAAAATCTCCCGAAACGCCCATTTATTCTCGCGCCGAACCACCAAAGCTATTTGGACTCCTTCATCCTCACTGCTTTCCTCGACCGCGAAACCATCCAAAACACCTACAGCTATGCGACTGCCAAGCACATCAACGGTGCTTTCGCACGCCATTTCGCACGCACGCACAATGTGATTGTGATGGATCTCAACGGAGACATCCGGCATTCCCTGCAAGCACTTGCAACCGTCTTGCGACAGGGTAAGATTGTCGCCATCTTCCCGGAAGGCACACGTAGTATGGATGGCGGACTCAGTCCCTTCAAAACCGCCTTTGCCATTCTCGCCAAGGAAATGGACGTGCCCATCGTCCCTGTCGCCATCCAAGGTGCCTACGAAATGCTTCCGCGGGGCAAGGCATGGCCGCGCTATGGACAGAAAATCAAGGTGCAGTTCCTTCCTCCCATCCTTCCGCAGCCAGATGACACCTATCAGGCCATTGCCGAACGCACTGCCCAGGCCATTCGAGCGGCAATGATTCATTGACAATGTTTTCCCTCCAATTGCAATCCGTAATTGGAGGGTTATGGTAAAGATGTTTCCCAAGAACCACTCAACACCTTTGACCTTTTAAAGTTTATATCTAATGACCAAACTTGATTTACTCATTACCGCAATTGTCGCCATTATCATCTTCATCTGTTTTTTCCTGTTTGTTCCACCCGTCAGCCAGATTCACCAACTGCGTGAAGAGTTGCTCCAGGAACAGCAGCACCATCAGAATCTTGAGTCAGAAGTAGTGGAATATGAAAGGCAGATCGACAAAATCAAGCGCAATGACCCGGAGGAAATCGAACGAATTGCACGTGACCGTCTAGGCTACGGGCGAGAGGGAGAGGAGATTTTTCAATTAGAGGTTCCGGAAAAACAGCCAGTTGTGCCATCGACCGAGGAAATCGTCACCCCATAGATTCATGTGCAATCTGCCTGAAATCAGCCTGAAACTCCCGTTGGAAGAATCGGATGTACGACAATTGCATGTCGGTCAGTCCGTGCGGCTTTCCGGCATCATACATACCGCCCGCGATGCCGCGCATAAATATCTTGCCAGTCCTGCTCCAGCGCTTCCGCCCACGCTACAATTGGCAGGCGGAGTTCTATATCACTGCGGTCCAGTGATGCTCCGAGACCCCGCCACCGGAGAATGGCATGTGACTGCCGCCGGTCCCACCACTTCCGCCCGGGAAGAACCCTACATGGCCGAAGTAATCCAACGCTACCAGATACGGGCAATCATCGGCAAAGGGGGAATGGGGGCCAAGACTCTCGCCGCCTTGCAGGATTGCGGAGCCGTATATTTATCGGCCGTTGGCGGAGCAGCACAAGTACTTGCGGCAGCAGTTAAACGCGTTAACGAGGTCTATTTTTTGGAGGAATTCGGCTCTCCCGAAGCTATTTGGGAACTACTGGTCGAAGACTTCCCCGCTATCGTCACCATGGATTCCCACGGGGGCGACCTTCATGCTGATATCTTGGAAGCCTCCCGCCCAACTCTCTTCCCCTGAAATTTATCTAGCCGGATTTTCCGGGCCTTCCGGATTCTCCGGATCTTCCGGATTTTCCGGATATTCCGGATCCTCCGGCCCCCCGCCCCCGTACGGGAAAGGCCCCCGGATCCCTTTCGGGGACCCGGGGGCCATGAGGAAAAGGTTCGCGCCGCGCTGCTTTCCCGCGCTCTTGAACGCAGTATCATCGCCGCGGGGGGCCTT
>JAFXSU010000215.1 GCA_017525435.1 Victivallales bacterium | reverse complement strand
TAAGGGTGGCGTGGGGCATCGGGAGCTTTTCGGCGGTGCTCAGAGGGATGAGCAGTTCGTAGCCAACGCCATGGACATCCAGGATGACGGAGTCCATCGTGTTTTCCAAAAGAGTACCAGTGAGTTGTGCAATCATAAGAAATTAGCCCTCCTCCTCGAGAATGGTCGCCTTGCCCAATACGCTGTCAATGATGAGGATGAACTTCCGGTCTTGAATCTCGAAATTCAATTCGGGGCCGCTGGCTTCGCCGTCCGGGAAGAATTGGAAAGTAATCTGCTGAGAGTTCTCTGCATCGCCTGCGGGCAGATCGGTCCAAGTGATGTCTTTGGAGACTTCATAGCTGGTTGCGCCAGGGAGGATTCCGCTCTTCCCATCGGGACCGTTGAGCGGCGGGAGAATAGGGGCGTGCCATTCATGGTCGAGTGGATTCTGAAGATTGCGAACAAGGAACTGATCTTCTTGGAGATCAAGCACCAACGCCAACGGCTGACCACTGGCACGAGCACGCATTGCGGCCTCGGTAAAGGCACCACGCAGATTCGACAGGGCATTCTCCACGATCATCCGCTTCGTGCCGCCCCCCAAGCGCGGCGCGACCAATGCGGTGATCAGCAGCACAATCACGCAGACCACCAGCATCTCGATGAAAGTGTAGGAGCCGCGATGCATCAGTTCCAGCAGGAAATATCCGCGTTGTAGCCCTCGCCGCCCGAAGTCTTGTCCGCACCGTAGCTGATGATGTCAAAGGGCTGGTTGTCCGCACCAGGAACGGAATAGACGAACTCGTTGTCCCAGCCGTCTTTGGGGAGATTCTTGGCGTCCAGGTAAGGTCCGTCCCACTTGGCATTGGAAGTCTTGACCATTAGATCGTCGAGGGTGTTGGGGTATTCGCTGCAATCCATATAGAAGCGCTGTACGCAGTCCTTGAGATTGACAAGTTGCGTTTTGGTCGTGGTTACACGCGCCTTGTCGAGCGAGCCGATGATTCGGGGACCGACCAACGCCGCCAGCATGCCGATGATGACCACGACGATCATGATCTCGATGAGTGTGAAGGAACGGCGGATTGCGCGATTGCGGGTACGCTTTTTCATCTTAATTCTTAACTCCTTAATAATAAACAAGTTACAAAAATCATTAGATGGCGTGCTGCATGTCCATGATGGCGGTGAACATCAAAAGCACGATGACGAAGATGCCCAGTCCGAGCAGGATGATGACAACGGGTTCGAAGAGCGAGAGCAGCCGTTTGACATTCCGCCGAAGGTCGGTCTCGTAGCGGTCGGCGACACGGTCGAGCATCTCCTCGACATTGCCGGTCTCCTCGCCGACGGATACCATCTTGAGCATGAGCGACGGAATGTATTTGCTCTTGGCTAGCGCGGAGGAGATCTTCTGCCCTT
Source organism: Victivallales bacterium (assembly GCA_017525435.1). Taxonomy (GTDB): domain Bacteria; phylum Verrucomicrobiota; class Lentisphaeria; order Oligosphaerales; family Oligosphaeraceae; genus RGIG1601. Next base: position 4,490 of record JAFXSU010000215.1, on the reverse strand, counting down.
GGCGCAACTCGCCGGATACCTCGTCGAGCGACCGCCGGATGACCCAGTTCTGGATGACGCGGTTGGCGATGGAGACGGTGTTGAGCAGATGGACGCCGGAGCGCATGAGAATGGCCATGGTCCGGCTGAAGCGCGCAAGATTGCTATAAAGAACGAGCTTCTGGAAGAGCGGAAGTTTCATCAGCAGTGCATCCCAAGAACGCCGGATTTGGCCGTCAGGTTTGCGGATTTGACTGATGAGCCAGCACACCAAGACAACGAGAATGATGCTCACCCACCAGTAATTGCGAACGCCGTTGGACATCGCCATGAGGAACTCGGTGGCTTGTGATTTCACTCCCGCGCCAGCCAGCGAAGTCGCGAACTTGGGAACGATAATGCCTAGCAAGCACCCCAGCATCACCAGACCGGTAATCGCGATGAAAGCCGGATAGATGGAGTTGGAAATTAGGAAGCTCTTGAGTTCGGCGGCAGAAGTCATGAAGTTCCTTAACTGCCCCATCACTTGCGCCAAAGCACCGGCTTCCTCACCTGCCTCGACCACGCCTGCATAAACTGACGGGAAGGCACTTCCCTGGTCACGGATGAGATCCGAGAGTTTTCGGCCCTCATGAAGTCCACGGCGCAATTCGCCAATCATCCGGGACATCGCGGGATTCTCATTGCCGTCTCCCAAGATGGCCAACGCACGTTCAAGCGGAATACTGGCCTCCAGCAACGGAACCAGCCGATCCGTGAAGTCCACGACATCCACCCGCGAGTGCCGTCCACGGGCGGATGTAGCGGCGGCGCCTTCCCCCAGGAAAGCGAGCGGAAGCAGACCGCGTCGCTGAATACGGCGAGTCGCATCTGCTTGCGAGTCGCCGTCAATCAGCAGTTCGCTGACCTTTCCGCCGGAGTCACTGACTTTGAATTTGAATAAAGGCATCCGCTAAACAATGAGGAATGAAGAAGAAAGAATGAGAGGGCAACCGACTTTCGGACAGGGCAAATGGTCGTTGGTCAGGGCAGCGGCGGTGGAGGCGGGATCTGGACTTCAGTGACACGCAGTGGACGAGTCATCAGCGTCACTTCGTCAATCATGAATTTCACCCAGTAGGTGTCCTCATATTTGAATTGGAGCGCAGGGAGAGTAAAAACCAGGTCCACGACCTGCGTGGGATTCTTGAATTTAAGGCGTCCGCGGCTGGAGAAGATTTCTTCGTTTTGCGAGGCGCTCAGGATCTGGAGCCGACAGGGGTATTCGCCACGACCACCGGTCAAGGACACCAGGAGAAACAGCGCAGGATAGCGCAGGGGGAATTTGTTTGCACGGATTTCCCCGATGACGCCAATCAGACTTTTTTTGCCCGTGAGACGATCCTCAATGATCTGGTCGCACGGAATCAGCCCGATGCCCATCGGCATTTCCAGCATGGAGCTTGGCACTTCCCTTTCTCCTATAACGCAAAAGTGGATGGTTTATTGAGTGGCTTCACGGATTCCAAGAAAATATATCCTATTTTTTTATGGCTGTACGAGGAATATGGCAGGAAAACTGGGTTAAATTAACTGCCAACCGCATTCGCATCAAACTCCGCCCCCTATGAGCAAACTCAATCCTTTCCTCAGCCTGGTGACCTGCCTCCTGATGATGACCGCAGTTGCCTTGCGGCACTCCGGAAAGCTTTGTGGCATCACGCCAGGGCGTCCAGCTTCTGCCGAGCCCCTGGTGGATTCCACAGATTTCATTGCCATTCAAGAAGATGGCACTGTAGTCATTGAAACCACCACCCCTGGCGCCCAAATCCATGGCTACGCCGGACCGACGCCGCTGAAGATTTATTTGAAGGACGGGCGGGTCCAACTCATCGAAGCGCTACCCAACCAGGACACGCCAGAGTTCTTCTCCGCCACCGCTGAAAACGGCTTCCGCGAACAATGGTACGGCAAGTCCGCACACGAGGCATTGGCGTTCGAAGCCACGCCAGCCACGGGGGCAACTTATTCCTCGACCGCATTCATCCAGAATGTCCAGACTGGTCTTGCCGCATATCTGGCTACCCAGGGCGAGAATGCATCATTGCCAAGCAATCATTCCACTTGGCGACCGGGACTGAAATTCTTCTGCGGACTTCTGGTGGCGCTGGCGGCGGCAATTCTTCCCTTTTTTGTGAAGCACAGATATTACCGCATGGTGCAATTGACGCTGAATGTGCTGGTTCTAGGCTTCTGGTGCGGAACATTCGTTTCTTATACGCTCATGGTGAAATTTCTCTCGCAGGGCATCCATGACTTGGGTGCACTGACACCATTGGTGCTTCTGGCAATGGCATTCCTCTTCCCACTCTTCGGGCGACGGGGGCACTATTGCCTGCACGCCTGCCCCTTCGGCTCATTGCAAGAACTCGCTGGCAAATGCCCCGCAAAGAAGTTGCGCATTTCCCCGCAATGGCTGAAACGACTGGAGACTTTCCGACAACTCCTTTGGGCACTGTTGATGTTTGTGATGTGGTGCGGGGTCGGATTCGCCTGGATGGACAACGAGCCTTTCGCCGCTTTTCTTTTCCGCACTGCACCACCAGTTGCGCTGACGCTGGCACTGGGCTTCACCATCCTTTCCATGTTCGTGCCCCGCCCATATTGCAGGTTTGTCTGCCCCACTGGCTCGTTAATAAAGTTCGCCGAAAAATAAATCGTAACCAATTGCAAATGCTAAGATGACGATAAATTTCCCCAAACTTCTGAATCTCGTGCTGGCGGTGGCGCTGGCAGTGGTCTGCTTTCAATTGATCCGTGTTCGGCAAGCCACCTCGTCACCGTCCGAACCAACGGTAACTGCACAGGCTCCATCGGAAACGCCGACCACACACGCAACGTCCATGCCTGCGGAACCTGCCACCCCGACAGGAGAACTAAAGGAATTCGAGGTCACTGAAGACTTCGATGTCAATCCATTTCGTTTCTTCATGTCCGACGGCGGACTGATCCTCTGCGCAGGGAATCAGGAGAAAAGCAATGCGATGACGATTGGATGGGGCGGTCTAGGAACCCTGTGGGGGCGCAATCACGCAGTCACAGTCTATGTCGCCCAGTCGCGCTACACTCGGCAATTCATGGATGAGGCCAAGTATTTTACAGTGATGGGCTTCGGACCGAATCAACGCAATGTCCCCGACTATCTGGGGCACAACAGCGGACGTGACGGCGACAAGGCCGATGCATTGGGGCTGCACACGCTCTATACCGACAATGGCACGCCATATTACGCCGAGGCAACGCTGGTGCTGGAATGTGAGATGATGTACGCCCGCCCCTTCGATGCCGAAAACATGAAAGCAGTCCCCAGCCGCCTCTATGCGAATTTCCCCGCCGGCGTTCATACCATGTATATCGGGCGTGTGGTCAAAGCGTGGAAGAAATAAAGGGGAATTGTACTGTTGAGTTAGGATAAATTGAAGGCAAAAGAAGCCGTTCAGCGGACCTGAAACCTGAGTCCCTCAAGTCTGAGCTCCGAGATCCGAAACCCGAGTCCCTTGAGTCCTCCGGGACGCGGGACCAGTCCGATCTTCCGCCCTACCCTTTTTCCGTGTATTCCTTGGGCAACAGGCTGGTAAAGCGGTCATGCTGTTTGGCGCGATATGCCGCACTGAGCACTTTTCCAGTGAAGCGAAGTCGTTCCACATCCAAGATAGTGACTTCCCCGTCTTCGCAATAGAAGAAATGCTCTGGTTTGCAGTCGATGTTCCAGTCGAATCCGGCATCCTGGAGGGCGGTCAGACACTTCCGCGCTTTGGCAAGAGCATCACGTTTCGTCTCCTCGGCGACCGACGAATCCGCGACCAGACGGTCCACGGGCACGCCGAGCACAGCGGCTTCGACCAGCACGCCAGTGGTAGGCGGCAGCCAGCGCGGATGCCATGAGTGAGCGACCACCTCTGGCACACGGAAACCGTGGCTGCGCACAATTTCCATTTGTCGATACTCCCGCTCGGTGTTGGTCTCCGGCCAACGGAAATGGATGATCGCCCGAAGGATGGGCTGAAGTTTGGTGTAGTAGTCCTGCTTGATGAAGATCACACGCCCGTCCGAAAGCTGATGCCGCCAAGTGGCGCCGCGGCTGTGGCTGGAACAGCACTCCGCTCCGCTGTAGCTATGGAGTGTCTCGAAGGTGTCCAGATGGTCATGGGTAAGAATGTCTTGCCAGGCCGGCTCTATGGTCAAATGCGTCATTTGTCAAAAAAATTAATTACAACAAATTACTTATTAAGTAGTTATTTGATTACTACTTGCGAAAGAAAGCCAGAATGGAACGCCGAACACCAACGGGCGTGGCGAATTGCCGGACCTGCCCGACGAGATTCCGCCAACGGGCGGGGCAACCGTATGGGGCGTCGTTTTCCGGGGTAACCGGCGGCGGTTCCTGCTCGGCAATGAGCAGTTCGGAAGTGCGTTCCACCGGAAGGTATTCTAGCCATTCGACGGGCACCTGGTGCGTGCGTCCGTCCCCG
>JAFXSU010000025.1 GCA_017525435.1 Victivallales bacterium | reverse complement strand
TAATCGTTAATTTTGATTTAGATCCGCAGTTTGATCCTCTGGATTTTATCTATCGGTGGCGAATCTGTGCCGCCCAGGCGATCATTGAAAGGGTGCGGGGGATTTCCCCCGACCGTTTGTGGGAAAGGAGTTTTTGGATTCGTTTGGCTTGGTACTCGGAACAACGCAGGGCAATTCGACACTATATCCGCAACAATCCCGCCCGGGCTCTTTGGAAGGCGAATCATCCAGACCGTTTTTGCGTCATCCAGCATGGAAGGCATCCTGCTCTTGATGCGGATATTTCCTGGAGTGCCATGGGGGATCTGACCTTGATTGCATCGCCTTTTCGATTCCCAGTGCGTTTGACTCGCCGATTGACAATAAAAGAACAGGAAGCTGCGCTTGACGAAGCAATGACTCGTGCCCAAAATGGCATGATTCCAATTAGTGGTTTCATTTCCCCTGCCGAGCACGAATTGGAAAGCCGCCTTCGCAATGAACCGACTGCTCGATGGATAAAAGCACTGCCACACGGCTTGGCAAAGGGATACGACCCCAGCGTGGAAGATAGTCGTGCACTTGCCGAAGGTCGCTTGCTGCTGCTTTCTTCTTTTCCGCCGATTGTGCCTGCGTCGCCAATCACCCGAAGCAACTGCGAATTAATGAACATACGAATCCTTCCGCTTTGTGGGGAGGCGGTGGAACCAATATGTACTTCATGAACATTGGAACGGCCGCCGCCCGAAAGGTTTTTCGCTGGAAATGCCGCCGAAACGGTGAATAGGAATTAGATTGTATTAGAATGCGTAAATTGAAGAACACAATTTATTACAGTTTTCTTGCGGCAGTTTTGGCTTCAGGGCTTGTAGCGGGGGAGTTGCCGTCGTGGCAGTTTCCGCAAGGATTGGCACAATGGTCGCAGGCCCGGCGGTTGGCGGCAGTCGCCGAAGCGGACTGCCTGCGACTGGAGCTGCAGGACCGTGACTCTGGGCTTGGCATCTCCGGCATCTCCTTGACGGCCAGTGAAATCGGTGGCTTTGCGGTGGAATATCGCGCGGAGGGGTTCACGGAGACGACAGGCGGACAGCTCTACTATGCGACATCCGAGGCACCGAATTTTACACAGGAACATGCCCTGTATGTGACTTCGCTAGTACAGGATGGCCAGTGGCACACGCTAAAAATCATGGCGGATGGTGTCTGGCGTTCGGCGGGAACGGTGACGGCGATGCGGCTGGATCTGGTGGACCAGTTCCCTGGAAAACTCTGGGTGCGTTGTATTTATGCGCTTCCTTCTGAGAAGAGCCGGACGGAACTTCGGGGGATTCCCGAACAGGTTCCTGTAGAATTGGGGAGTGCGGAATCCAATTGGGTGACAATGCTCTATGACCCGAAAGCGACGCGTTTTGCCTCGCCGATGACCGCGCCTGCGAATGGCGGCTTCGAGTTTGTCGGGGAGTGTTATTTGCGCAAGGAGTTTGAAGTCAAAAAGGAGGTGAAGTACGCGCTGCTACTGACCTCGTGCGACGACCGAATTGTTGAGGCGTATCTCAATGGAAATAAAATTGTTGCACAATGGAGTCCCAATTGGAAAATTTCCACCCAAGCCTGGCTGGAGCCGAAGCTTTTCCGGACTGGCCGCAATGTCCTGTGCCTCAAGTACCGCAACGGTGGCGGGCTGGGTGGCGTGATGACCGATTTGCAGATTGTCGATGCGGACGATGGTTTCCAGGTGATCACGTCGGAGGACGCACGTGGTTTCTTCGGCGCGGAGCCGCCCTCCGACTGGATGAAGGCGGAGGCGAAGTGCGACTGGCCACGAGTTGAGATACGCCCCGGTGCACCGAATCCGCCTTGGCGTTTCACGCCTGAATACCGCTCCATCGATCCGAAGCTCCCACAGGTGAATGTGGTGATAAGGGAAAGGGGATTGTCGGAATGGGTAGTGGATTTTCACTGCGAGCCCAAATACACCGAAAACGAATTGTTTTACCTGTTGCTGCGGGATAAAAACAATATGCTTTTTGGGTATAAAAGCGGAACTGCAGAGGAATTGGGTGCCGAAATGCTTGAAAATGGCGCATACCGGATTCGGTTTGACATCCGTGATTGCGGGTTGCAATATGGTGGTTGTTCTTCAACCAAAGTCCGCTGGCAATTCGGCGTCTATGGCCGGCGGGCGGCGGGTATGGCAGAGTTCACCGAGGCGCTCGGCGAGCGTCCGATTCCTGGATCCGAAGGGTGGCTGCAGATGGAAAGAAAACCGAATGGTCCTCGCATCATGTTGAACGGAAAGCCGTTCTATATGGTGTCTCTGTGCATTGAGCATCTAGAGGTCCCGACGGGCATGGAGGGTGAGGATTCTCCGTTCAATGTGGTTTGTACCCGTGCGGGTGGTTTCATGGGCGACCGGAGCCTCTGGTGGGTGGGACCCGACCAGTATGACTTTTCGGTGATAGATCGGCAGCTCTCTTTCTGTGCGGAAAAGTACCCGAACGCCTGGCTGGGACTTTACATCTGGTGCCATCCGGGCAGGTGGTATGCCGAGATGTATCCAGAACGCCTTGCGGTTCAGGATGATGGAAATGTGGTGGAACCGCGGTTGGCCGCCGGATGCCCTGTCGCCTTCTCCAATGAGAACTTCCGACGAGATGCCGAGCGCGCGGTGCGCGCGCTGGTCCGGCACTGCGAATTCTACTTCGGCGCGCGGATGCTCTTCTACAATCTGCAAGGTGGCATCACCTATGAGTGGCAGGGATGGAACTCTCACACGAAGTTCTTTGGCGACTATGCGGAGGAATCCCAGAGGGACTATCAGCGCTACGCGGAGTCGCATGGTCGCACGGTTGCCGGCGTGCCGAGCCGCCAAGAACGCGAGACCGGACTGCCGGGCGGGCTTCTCCGCGACCCCGTGCGGGACGCCACGAGCATCCTCTACGAGCGCTTTTACAGCGAAAGCATAGCGGAATGCATCGACCGCCTCGCCAAAGTCGTGCGCGAGGAAACGCACGGCAATCGGCTTGTAGGTGCGTATTACGGCTACCACCAAGAGTTTGCGAACCTTGGATACTGCGTAAACGGCGGCGGTCACAACGACCTCCATCGTCTGCTGAAGTCGCCGAACCTGGATTTCTTCCTCTCGCCCATTGACTACCGTCACCGCTCCATCGGCGCACCGTCCTCGGACATGAAACCCTACGGGGCCATTCGTGCGGCAGGGAAGCTTTCCATCTCCGAGGATGATACGCGCACAAACCGCATCGCCGCGACGAATTTCGATCAGACCGTGAACATGGATCAGACACTGGCGGTCCTGAAGCGAAATCACGGCGTTGCGCTTACGCGTGGCATGCCGCTCAACCACCTCCCGCTGGTTGGCGGAACCGAACTGGACGCACCCGAAATCCGCGAACTCTTCGGACATAGTGTCCGTGCCGGGCAGATGATGGTGGAGGACAATGTCTCGCCAAAGGCGGAAATCGCCGTGGTACTGGACGAAGAGTCGCTGGCGTACATGGTTCCGACATTGCAGCAGATCTATGTGCCGGATTCCACACGCTACCACTACGACCCCGCTACGGGAAAGCTCGCCGATGGCATGCGCGGAGTCCAGCCATTGACTGGAGAACTGCTTGGTGACCAACAAATTGCGTTGTCGCAATGCGGTGCGCCGGTGGATTGGCTGATGCTCCAGGAACCGCAGAGTCTGGCGGGCTACAAGCTGGTCGTCTTTGCGGGAACCATCCTAGATTCGCCACAGTTGCGCGAGGCGCTGGATGTGGTTCGCTCGAATGGCGCAATTGCGGTCTTCCTCTATGGCGTGGGCTTCATGACAGATTCTGGCGTAGATGCTGAAAGAATGTCAGAACTCATTGGAATGAACCTTGTTGAGACAGGTGGTGGCAACCTCCAGCTGGCTCTGTCGAATGGTGGCGAGGCAGGGCTGGACTACCCTGTGCGGCCACGCTTCGCGGTGGTGGATGAGGCCGCCGAGCCGCTGGGACGCTATGTTGCCGACAAGGCGGTGGCAGTCGCCCGCAAAGGCAATGCCATCTTCTACGGCGGAGCCGCGCTGGATGCCCAATGGCTGCGTGAGGTCGCTCGCTGGGCAGGGGTGCACATCTACACGGAAACCGACGACAATTTCTTCGCAGGAGGAAATTTCCTGTGCATTCACGCGGACTCCGAGGGCAACAAGACCATCCGCCTGCCACGCCGCACCGATGCCGTGGAAATCTATACCGGCGAAGTTTTGGGACGGGACACCGATTGTCTGGAGTTCCCGATGAAGGCATTTGAAACCAAAGTGATCTTCTTGGGCGAAGCGGAGAAAATCCGTGCTCGGCTAGGTTTTAAATAGGGATAAAATGAAAATGAAATCAATCGAAGCCATTGCGCAAGAGTTGTCGGAATTGCGTTCGCAACTGTCGAAGGTCTTTGTCGGTCAGGAGGAAGTGGTGTCGCAACTGCTCATTACCCTTTTAGCTGGTGGTCATGCGCTTTTGACGGGCGTGCCAGGGTTGGGTAAGACTCATCTGGTCAAGAGCCTCTCGCATCTTTTGGGCCTTTCCTTTCGGCGCATCCAGTTCACTCCGGACTTGATGCCGGCGGACATTCTGGGCGGCGAGGTGCTGGAGCAGGACCCCGAAACCGGTCGGCGAACATTCCGTTTTCAGGAGGGACCGCTCTTTACGCAGGTTCTGCTGGCTGACGAAGTGAACCGCACGCCGCCTAAGACGCAAAGCGCGCTGTTGGAGGCGATGGGCGAACGGCAGGTCACTACCGCCGGTCAGACTCGTGCCTTGCCATCGCCATTCTTGGTGCTGGCGACGCAGAATCCAATTGAGTTGGAGGGCACTTATCCATTGCCCGAAGCGCAACTCGACCGCTTCCTGTTGAATATCATGATGGATTACCTTCCACCTGCCGAAGAGGCGAAGATGGTTGCTTTGACCACCCAGCCAGAACTAGTTGCATTGAAGCCAATTCTGGATGCCGAAAAAATTCTTGCGATGCAGTCGCTCTGCCGAGAGGTCGTGGCTCCAGAGGGTGTGGTGGAACACGCGGTGCGGTTGTGCACTTCGACGCGTCCCGGAACGCCACAATGTGCCCCACGCTTCCAGGAGTATGTAAAGTGGGGTGCCGGATCGCGTGCCTCGCAGGCACTGGTGATGGCGGGCAAGGCGCGGGCGCTTTTGGCGGGGCGTGGCAATGTCAGCCGAGAGGACATCGATGCTCTCGTGCTGCCAGTTCTGCGCCACCGCGTGATTGTGAATTTCCGCGCACAATCCGAAGGTGTCACCGTTGAGCAATTGCTTGCGGAACTTGTGAGGGAGTAGCAAACGGCCGGGGAGGGCCCCGCACCCCCAAAAGCAAACGGTCGGGGAGGGCCCCGCACCCCCAAAATGGCCGGGGAGGCCGCACCCCCAACCTCTAACCTAATTCGGGGGTCCACCAGGCGTAGGTTCCAGAGGGGACCGCAAATACCTTGGGTGAAGCAGGAAGAGTCATTTCACCTGCATCAATATGGCCGGCGGGAAGCAGTTGCGTGACCAGGTGCGTGAGCACCAGCGGGGTATATCCAGGGGTATGGCAGGTCAGGAGGACAAAGAGTGGATGTTCGCTTAGGACTTGCCTGCACAAGTCCAATACCTCCAGCATATTGTTGTCAATTTGAAAAAGCTCCTGGTTGGTGCCGCGACCGAAACTGGGCGGGTCGAGGACAATGCCATCGTAATGCCGACCGCGACGGATTTCGCGTTTGAGGAACTTCTGGACATCGTCAGTGATCCAGCGGATCGGCGCATCCTGCAAGTGGTTGAGC
>JAFXSU010000214.1 GCA_017525435.1 Victivallales bacterium | reverse complement strand
GCCTGTCGGGAGGACACCAAGAGTCCACTTCTGGAATTCCACGCCGTCGCGTACGAGCCGGACCTGTGCCAGCCGGTCGCCTTTCGTCGGCTCTTCGAAGTGTAGCCGGACTTCCTGAGCGTAAACCTTTCCAGCCGCCAGGACGTCTGGCGACAGCGGCGATTCGAGGCGAACGGGCTTGCGCGGTGCGAAGCGCGTGTAGGGAATCGGTCCCCAGACGACGGGTGGACGGCCGATTTCCGCGCAGGATTCCCAGTCGGCGGCATCAAAGCCTGGCAGTTTCCACTCTTCCGGCAGAGCGGGCGGAGATGCGAGATTCTCGGACTGGCGGAGGATTTCCGCCAGCGAAGGATAGAAGCGCCAGCTCTGGTCGGTGACGATTTTCCGTGCGTTTCCGTCTGGGAAAAGCAAATCCAGCTCCGCCAGCAGGCCGCCCGCGTAGCGGTCCTGGTGGAGTCGTACGGCAATGACATTTGTGCCAACGCGAAGCAGGCTTGCGACATCGGAGTGGCTGGAGGCCTTCTGGCCATTGAACCACATTTCCCCGCCATCGTCGAATCGGCATTGCAGCCAGGCGTGTTCGGGCAGGGCCTCCAAGTCGAACTCCCTGCGGAACAACATGGTGAAATGCTCCATGCGTTCGCGGGTGCAGAAAATCCATTTGGCGTCCCAGTTTTCCTCGGCGAGTGACCGCCGAGTGAGCGTCACATCGTCAAAGGCGATGGTGGTGCTGGCGGAGAATTCCATGGCGATGCGCCGCCAGCATTCCAAGGGGCGCAGGTTGAGCCGATAGCCGCCAGAGACCTCCTGAAGCGAAAGTTCGCGCCATTCTCCAAAGGTCTGTGCCGTATCGTCCCAGACGGCGATTTTCACGGTGTTTCCGAGGTCATCCTCAGTCATCAACTGAAGTTCCTCTGTGTATGCTGGCTCGAGGCGTTGGATTTCCAGCCGCGGCGTGTCGGGTTCTTCTCCGAATGGGAAGGAGTGAATCTTTTCATTGGCGATGGCGAGTCTGCCACATTTGAAAAGATATTCCCCTGTGGCCTCAAGGCCAGACAATGGCCCTGGGCTTTCCAGTACGACGAATTTCAAATTGCAGAACCACGCCTTGCCGATGCCAGAGGCTGGTCCAGCGGCGGGCTGGAGTATCAGCCGCGCCGTGGCCGCATCAGCGGGCCATTGCTCAGGGGGGACGGCCACGGTCAGCCGCGTCCACTCCGTTGTATGATTTAATGCCTTGGTGCCGAAATCTTTGATATATTTATTTTCGGCGTCATATAGCATCACATAGCATTGAGTTCGTCCATCGTTGACGACATTCTCGCAACGGGCCTCCACGGAGAATTTCCAACTTTGGGCAGATGTGACTGGAATCGGCGCGCTGATGGCGTAGTTCCCGCCGGCCGGAGAGTCGTCCTCGATTATCAGCACACCGTCGGATACCGTTCCGGCGCCTTCCCAGACCAAGTTCCCAAAGTCCAATGCCGCCGAAATTGTTGTAACGGCGACAAAGAGCGATGTGGCTAGCCAAAGTTTTTTTCTCATGACTTGTATTTCCTTAAGCCATTGAAAAACAACGAATAATGAATCCGTGAATTGTAAGTAGATGTACTGCCGGCGCCCTCGCCAGCACAGAGTAAAATTCACGGATTCAGGTAGTTGGTTCAATCACAATCCGCGCTGGAGAAGGACATCCTTTTCGTATTGGCGGATGGGAGCCATTACCTCGTTGTCCTGCGGGAGGTTGTTCTGTGCGCAATATTGCGCCCAGACGGCGCCCCACGGCAGGGCCTTGAAGGCCTCGCGGCGTGCCATGCGGGCGGTGAAGTCGCCCTTCGTCTCGTCCTGCGCGAGACCCTGTGGTTCCAGCAAGGCGATGAGCAGCGCCTTCTGCCAGGCGCGGGCACCGACGACCCATGCCGCGATGCGGTTGATCGAGGCGTCGAAGTAGTCCAGCGTGAAGAAGATGTTCCTGCCGTTGTAGTTGCGGACGGACTCGCGGGCCAGGTCCAGGAGGTTGTCGTCCAGCAGCGTCACATGGTCGGAGTCCCAGCGCACTCCGCGGGAGATGTGGAGGAGGATTCGACCGTTCTGGCTGCAGATGGCGGAGAGCTTGTCGGCGATGGACTCGGTGGGGTGGAAGTGTCCGGTGTCGAGGCAGATGAGTTTATTGTGGGTGGCCGCGTAGGTCAGATAGAAGTCGTGGGAGCCTGTGGTGTAGGATTCCACGCCGATGCCGAAGAGTTTGGACTCCACCGCGTCGAGGATGTATTTTTCGGGGAGGGGTTCGGCGAAGGTGGCGTCGAGGGACTCCAAAAGTCGTTCGCGCGGGGCGCGGCGGTTGGCGGGGATGTCCTTGAAACCGTCGGGGACCCAGACGTTATTGACTGAGGGTGTTCCTAGACGCTCTCCGAAGGCGGCGGCGATGCGTCGGCACGCCTTGCCGTGGTCGATCCAGAACTTGCGGATGGCGGGGTCGGGATGGGAGAGCGAGAGTCCCATGTCCAATTTGGGATGAGAGTAATAGACTGGCGCGATGTCGAGTCCGAGTTTATGTTCGTCTGCCCAGTCCAGCCAGTTGGCGAAGTTTTCGATGGTGAAGGTATCGCGGTCCTGTCCAGGCTTGAGGCAGTCCACCTCGTGTGCCTGGAGGCAGACGCGGAGTTTTTTGCCGGGGAGGAGTGTGAGGGCCTGTTCGAGGTCGGCGCGCAGTTCGTCGGCGGTGCGTGCGCGTCCGGGGTAGTTTCCAGTGACCTGGCAGCCGCCGGTGAGGGCGTGGCTGGGGTTGTCGAAGCCGACGACGTCGTCGCCCTGCCAGGCGTGGAGGCTCAGGGGCATTTCAGCGAGTGTCTTCAGTGCTGCGTCAGTATCTACGCCATACTGTGCATATAGCTCTTTAACAGTTGGATAGAGTTTTTCAAATGCAGTCATGTTCTTCTCCTGGTGATGGGGTTGTCGTGGCGATGAAAAGGTTTGCAGTTAATGTAGCATTGAAATTGTTTCTGATGACTCCAGAAGTGCCTTTTCTTTACATTCTTGTTACTGATTTATCAGAAATGATATTTCGGCATCATTCCGAAAAGTTAATCTCGGAGAGTTCTCGGAGATTCTCGCGGTGATAGTTCTGGAGGGAGGTGACCAGTTTTTCGGGGAGAAACTGGCTAATCTCCTGGGCGCGACCGGCTTCCATGCCGAAGAATGCCTCTTGGACCTCGGCAAGTGTAATCTGTGCGGGCGGACGTACGGGGATGTAGTCGAATTTGGCTGGCGGCTCGGCATTTGGAGTGAGCTGGATGACGAGTTTGGCGCGAACCAGGATGTCCAAGGCGGCAGTCAATTCGTTGAGCGCGATGGCGTGGCTTGCGGCATAGCCCATTGCATTCCAAGGACCTTTGCCATCATCGAAATTGCGGCAGATGGCCTCCATCGCAGCGATTCCCAAGAGGTGGTTGGTTGCGGGGTCGGGCGGAGGAAGGTGCTTGGTGAGGCGGGTCAGACGGATATGTTGCATCGCATAGCAGATTTCGGCACCGAGCAGGACGACGATCCAGCTGGTGTAGAGCCAAGCCAGGAAGAAGGGCAGGGCGGCAAAGCCGCCGTAGATGGCGTTGAACTTTGCCAGTCCAACCTGCCAGCGCAAGTACATGTAGAGGACAGCCAGCCAGACCAGCGAACCGATGAATCCGCCGACGAGTGCCGGAAGAATATGAACCTTGGTATGGGGCATGTAATAATATAGGAATATGAAACCGCCCCATAGGAAAAGGTACATCAGGAGATTTCCGAGGTGATGTCCCAGGGCCAGAACAAAGGGCGATGAGGTGTGTAGCATTTCTGCCAGTTCACCAGAGTGCACGAAGGTCGCCACGGAGATGGTTAGAAGCATTGCGATCGGAAAGAGCAAGAGCACAATAAGGTATTGGCTGAATTGCTCAAGAAGATTGCGGCCTTTCTTGATGCACCAGACGGCGTTGAAGTTGTCTTCCAGCTTGCGGATGGCGGAGAGGACCGAGAAGAGCAGGGCCGCCACGCCGATTAGTCCAAGGGCGGCGAAGTTGGTTTTGTCCACGTATGTGAAGAGATTCACCAGCCCGACCTGCATCGGTTCGGGCAGTTCCGCGGCATATTTGGGGCGGTGCTTGCGAGGAGCTGGAACGGATGGTTTTACTAATTCAATTTCTTCTTTTGTATTCATTTCTTGAATATTATTTTTGGGAGGCTCTTCGTCAACAGCTGCCGAAGGTTCTGGAGAAGTTTCCGGCACTTCTGGGATGGGCTGTTCGATGTCATCTTCCTCTTTGGGTATGACATGGTAAGTGACTTCTCGGCGCATCACTCCATGTTCGTCCGGCTCCACCTTGACCTTCATTTCCAGTCCGATGGTTTCCATGAGTTTGCGCTGAAGTCCGATGCCCTTGCAGAAGGCGAGAGTGATAGCGAGAATGGGGACAAGCGAGACGAGCGTGATGTAGGTCAGCGCGGAGGCCTGGAGCGTACAGCGGTCTTCCAGGAAGCCTCGGACGGCGATGATGAGCATTCGCAGGAAGGAATACCCGAATCGTTTGGCGAACGGAAGTTGCTGGACATCGACGTTCCAGAGGTCTTTGGTTAGGAAGGTCTTGATTATATTATAGTATCTCATTTGTAACAAAGAAATTAATGTTAATTAAATGCAAAGAATTGCACCGGCAAGCGCGGCTCCAAGGAGAAGGAAGAGCAAATTGGGCTTCCATTTCCATTGGATAAGGAGGCAGCCCAGAAAAATGATGGTGCCCTGCCAGCAGAGTCGGAAGGATTCCTCTGAGTGCCAGAGGTTTGCCAGCGGAGTGGCGAAGGCAGATGTCTCAGCGAAGAAAATAACCGCAGCTGCGATGAGGCCAAGGGTGGCTGGGCGAATTCCGCATAGCGCGGCCTTGAGAATGCGGCTGTTCCCAAATGCCTTGAGGAAAAGGGCTACGGCAAGACCAATGGTGAGGGACGGGGTGCAGACGCCCAATGTCGCGGCGACTGCGCCTAGGAGGCCCGCCTGCTGCTGTCCGAGGTAGGTCGCGGCGTTAAGGCCGACGGGCCCCGGGGTCATTTGCGCCAGTGCGACGATGTCCGCGAACTCGGCTGCCGAGAGCAACTGATGGTTTTCGACCAGTTCGCTTTGGAAGAAGGGAATCATCGCGAAACCACCCCCAAAGGTGAAGAAGCCAATCTTGGCAAAGAGAAGATAAAGCTGGAAAATGCCCATTGGCTTTTCAATTTATTGTTCTTGGCTAGTTCGGCTAGATTGGCTAGTTCGGCTAGATTGGCTAGTTGGTTTGCCAAAGCAGGCCAGCCCCAAGATGGCTCCGACGACAATGACCAGGATGGCATCGACGCCAAAGAAGACCAGCGCGATGAAGCTGGCGATGGCCACACACCAGGAGAAGATTCGCTGGAATCGTTCGCCCTTGAGGATTTGCCGCCCTAGCGAGACCACTGCCAAAAGGATCATCGCGGCGACCGCAGCACGCACGCCTAGGAAGAGGTGCTGAACAAAGGCGTATTGGCGTAATTGGGCGACGAGAGTGGCCAGCAGGACAATCGCGATGAAAGGTGGAAGAAGCCCGCCAAATATTGCGGCGATGGCACCTGGGATGCCCGCGCAGCGGTAGCCGATCAGCGCGCCCATGTTCATTGCGATGATGCCAGGCATCGACTGCATGGCGGCGACGGTGTCCACCATTTCTTCATCGGTCATCCATTTGCGTTTTGCCACGAACTCCTGTTGCATCAAAGGGAGCATCGCCAATCCCCCGCCGAGGGTGACGGCGGAAAGGTAGAAGAAGACGCCGAAGAGCGTCCGACTACGTTGGAGGGTGGTGGAAGTCATGGATGCGGTGGCTTGCCGGAATGAACTTTCTCCCGCTCCTCCGAACGGGAATCGGGTGGAAGTATGGGTGTTCTGGCGTTGAATTGCCGTTGGGGAACGGCGGTTGCTGGGTGATGCGTTAAATTAGAGCGTCTGCCCATAAACAAATGTGCCCAAGACCAAAGGGCCTTGGGCATATTGCGATTGCTAGAGAGTCGAGCGGTTTTCTAATCCGCTCAACTTTAACCTCTTGCTTTTCACCTCTTACCTTGAAGTTAGATGGTGGCTTTCTTCACGCGCTCGGAGTATTCTCCGGTGCGGGTGTCGATTTTCACCGTGTCGCCCTGGTTCACGAAGAGCGGGACATGGATTTCATAGCCATTCTCAATCTTGGCGGGCTTGAGGGTGTTGGTGGCGGTGTTGCCTTTCTCGCCGGGCTCGGTCTCGGCAATGACCTTCTCCACGAAGACCGGCAGGGTGACTTCGATGGGGCGGTTGTTGAAAAGCAGAACGGAGCACTCCATGTCGTCTTCGAGGAAATAGACATTTCGGCCCAGCGTCGCCTCGTCAATGCGGATTTCGTCGTTGGTGTTGGGGTCGATGAAGACATAGAAGCCATCGCCTTCGTCGTAGGAGAAGTGGATGGTTTTCTCGGAGAGGTCGGGCTGGTCGATCTTGTCGCCAGGGCGATAGGCCTTCTCAGTGGTGGAACCGGTGATCATGTTGCGCATCTTGCAGCGGTAGATGGCCTGACCCTTGCCGGGTTTCATGAAATCATACTCGGTAATCAGATAGGGTTCGCCGTCAAGCTGTACCTTTACGCCCTTGTGCAGATCGGAAACATCGTATGGCATTGGGTGATTCTCCTTGCGTGCGCAGATTTAAATTCTTCTGTTTAATGGGGTAAGGCGACCGATGACCGCGCACTTGGTTGAGTAGTCGCCGGATTTGAATTTGGAAAACACTCTAACATAACCTCTTAATGCGAAATTTCAACCCGACACCAAGTGAAATGCCAGAAGTCTTGGCAGCAGCCGAGCGTGCAGTGAATCACAGTTTTCATGATCGAACGCTGTTGCTTACCGCACTAACGCACTCCTCGTATGCCTCCGAGCAGACGCCGCCGGTGCCTTGGAACGAACGGCTGGAGTTCCTTGGAGATGCGGTGTTGGAAGTCATTATGAGCAAAAGACTTTTCAGCCACTTCCCGGACTTGCAGGAAGGTGCGTTGACTCGTGCCAGGGCGCTGCTGGTGAACGAGGAGGCGACTTCCGGATATGCGCGCACTCTCGGACTGGAAGACATGCTCCTGCTCGGAAAAGGCGAAAATCTCACTGGCGGACGAAAACGCAACGCATTGCTTGGCGATGCCTTCGAGGCGCTCCTCGGGGCTGTTTATCTGGACGGGGGACTTGAAGTCGCCACCGCCGTCGTGGAAAAGGTATTGCCGGAACTTGATGAAACGCTGAAACGGCTGGAGGAGCAAGACAATCCCAAGGGGGTTCTCCAGGAATATGCCCAGAGGGAATGCCATTCCAATCCTGTCTATACGGAGATTGAGGGGAGTGGACCGGTGTATGCCCCGCATTTTGTGATGGAAGTGCATGTGGG
>JAFXSU010000002.1 GCA_017525435.1 Victivallales bacterium | reverse complement strand
TTAGCAATTAGCAATTAGCAATTAGCAATGAATTGCTGGATTTCAAGAAAAAAGATGATTGGCAGTGGCAGCCTGTGTTTTTGCAATTCGCAATGAGCAACAATTTGCTTTCCGTTTTAGGGACCGTTGCAAGCCTGTTTGAGTGAATAGGCGCAATCGGCAAAAAAGAACAAGCTAGCAATTTATTTGTAAACTGCTAATTTCTAATTACTAATTGCTAATTACTGGCCAGCCAGGTGGGGACTTCGGTGCGAGGCACGGAGGTTTGGGAGCCGTCGGCCATGTTCTTACAGGTCACGGTGTTGTTGGCAAGCTCGTCGTCGCCAATGACCAGCACTCGCTTTGCGCCAGATTTGTTGGCGGAGCGGAACTGCCCCTTCATCGAGCGTCCGGTGAAGTCGGCGTGGACGCGTCCGCCGAGATTTTTCGCGCGCAGTTCGCCAGCCAGTTGCAGCGCAACGGGGATCGCGGGAGCGCTCGGGGCGATGATGTAGGTGTCGGCGGCTGGCTGTTCCTCTGCCTTGATGCCCAAGGCGTTGCGTGCCATCAGCAGACGCTCGATTCCGGCCGCGAAGCCCACGCCCTCAATGGCGGTGTTGGTGCCGGGCAATGTGATCTGGTAGCGTCCGCCGCCAGCCAGCGCGTCCTGCGCACCGAGTGCGGTGTGGGTGATTTCAAAGACCGTGTGGACATAGTAGTCCAGTCCGCGGACGAGGCGCGGGGCGATCTCGAAGTCCACGCCGAGGGACTTGAGTCCATCGCAGACCTTGGCGAAGAAGTCCTTGCTGGCATCGCCGAGGAGGTCGGCGATGTGCGGGGCGCCCAGGGCGATTTCATGGCAGGCAGGAACCTTGCAGTCCAGCATGCGCCAGACGTTTCCCTCGAAGCGCCGCTGGCAGTCGGGGCACATCTCGGCCAGATGTGGCCGGAAGTATTCTTTCAACGCGGCGGCGATGGGCGGGCGGTCCTCCGGCAGGCCACGAGAATTGACCATTACCTTTGCGCCGGTGATGCCCAGCTCGGCCAGGAAATGCACGAGCATCGCGATGGTCTCGGCGTCCATCCACGGTGAGTTGCAGCCGACGGTTTCGCAGCCGACCTGGTGGAACTGGCGGCGGCGGCCGGCGGCCGGGCGTTCGCCTCGGAACATCGGTCCCATATAGAAGACGCGGCATTCTTCGCCGGTGTTCAGACCGTGGTTCGCGATGGCTCGCATCACGCCTGCCGTGCCCTCGGGACGCAGGGAGAGCGAACGCCCTCCGCGGTCCTGGAAGGTGTACATCTCCTTCTGGACCACGTCGGTCTCGTTGCCAAGATTTCGCACGAATACCTCGGTACGCTCCATGATTGGCGTTCGCAACTCGGTATAGCCGTAGCGGTTGAAGACATTGCGGGCAATCCCTTCCAGGTCACGCCATTCGGCGACCTCGGGTTCCCATAGATCGGAAGTGCCGGGAAGCGGCTCAGTTAAACCAGACATTTTGTTGCTCCCAAAGCTGAAAAAAGAACGGAAAACGCAATAATATAATCTTTCTGCCACAAATCTCTGTTTAGCATTTAAATTATAGGATATGGACACGCAAGAAATCATCCAACGGATTCAGGAACTCAAGGCTGCGAACAGTGCGGTGATCCTGGCGCACAACTATGTTCGCGGCGAAGTGCAGGACATCGCGGATTTCGTGGGCGACTCTCTGGCGCTCTCGATACAGGCGAAGAAGGTCCAGGCGCCCGTGATTGTCTTCTGCGGAGTGCGCTTTATGGCGGAGACCGCCAAGATCCTCTCGCCGGATTCCGAGGTGCTGCTGCCCGCACCCGATGCGGGGTGCCCCATGGCAGACATGGCTGATCCGAAGGAAGTTATGAAATATCGCGAGGCACACCCCGATGCGGTATTCGTGGCGTATGTGAATACCACCGCCGCCGTCAAGGCACTCGTGGACATCTGCTGTACTTCCGCCAATGCGGACAAGGTGTTGCGAACCATTCCCGCCGACCGAGAAGTGCTGTTCCTGCCAGACCAGAACCTCGGGGCGAACACCGCCGCCAAACTGGGACGCAAGCTCGCGCTCTGGCCGGGCTTCTGCCCTACGCACAACCGCATCCATCCGGACGAGGTTCGCCGTATCAAGGCGCAATACCCTGAGGCGAAGTTGATTGTGCATCCGGAATGCCTTCCCGCCGTGGTGGAATTGGCGGACGCCGCACTTTCGACCGGAGGCATGGTGAAATATGTCAAGGAGTCTGATGCCAAAGAGTTTATCATCGGTACCGAGAACGGCATCCTCCATCAGCTTGCGCTCCAGAACCCCGACAAGCGCCTCATCCCACTGGAACCTCTTCCGACCTGCCCGAACATGAAGAAGGTCACTTTGGAGAATCTTCTTCATGCCCTTGAGACGCATGAAACCAAGGTCGAGATGCCAAAGGAACTCATGGATCGCGCACGCCTCCCCATCGAACGCATGCTTGAAATCGCCTGAACACTATGACTCTACTGGAAATCCTTTTTGAGAACTACCCGCAGCTGGCGGGCTGCCGTGCGGAGATTGAGGCGGCTGCGAAGGTCATCATTGAGTGCTTTGAACAAAATGGGACGCTCTTCACCTGCGGTAACGGCGGCTCCTGCGCGGATGCCGACCACATTTCCGGCGAACTGCTCAAGGGATTTTGCCGGAAGCGCCCAATGACTGCCGAAGAGCGTGCGGCGCTGGCCGCCGAGTCCCCCGATGTAGCGGAACTGCTCGGCACGAAGCTCCAGCGCGGTCTGCGCTGTGTCTCACTGATGAACTTCCCCGGGGCGGGCAGTGCGGTGCGCAATGACCTTGGAGGAGAACTAGATGTGGCGCAGGTACTCTATGCGCTTGGTCGGCCGGGCGATGTGCTGTTGGGCATCTCGACCTCCGGGAACGCGAAGAACGTCCGCTATGCGGTGGCGATTGCGCGTCTCAAGGGGATGAAGGTGCTGGGGCTGACAGGCGAGGGCGGCGGCCGGTTGGGCGAACTGGCGGATGTCGTCGTGCGTGTGCCATCGCGCGAGACCTACCGCATCCAGGAATACCATCTTCCGATCTACCATACATTGTGCCGAATGGTGGAAAACCATTTCTTTGCCGAATGACCGCCCGCAGAACCAGTTGGCTGGGCTTCATTGCGGCATTGTCGCTCTATCTGGTGCGGGTATTTCCCTGGGCGACCGCGCAGCTGTGGATCGATGAGGTCATTACCTTATATAATTATGCAGGGGCCTTCCACCCCGGCACCACGTTGGGCTCCGTCTTCCGCAATTACACCCTGGCGAACAACCACATCCTCTCCACCGCCATCTATTGGCTCTGGCTGAAGGCCGTGCCCGTCTTTGCCCCCGAAATCCTGTTGCGGCTGCCGTCGCTTGTCTTTGGCGCGCTGACATTGGCGGTCATTGTCTTCTGGTGGCGGAAGTGGCTGGGGACAAGCATCGCTGTGCTGGGCGCAGTGGTCTTCGCGGCCAGTCCGGTCTTCCCCGCCTTTGCCTACCAGATTCGCGGCTACTCGCTATCGATGCTCTTGGCGGCTGTCGGAGTCGCGCTGGTTGCGACGGTTCTTGAAGAGGCACCGCATCGATTCCATTGGAAAGCGCAGGCTGCATTGTTGTTATTGGGAGTGCTTCAGCCGTTGATCATGCCTTCCGCCGCGCTCTTTCCTGCCGCCATTGCCCTCTGGCTTGCGCTTGCCCGTCACCCTGGAGAGAGGTTGTTTGGCACAACGACTTGGCAGAGAATTGCTTCTGGGATTCCATCCGCTGTCGGTGGCCTGCTTGGATTGGCGTATTACCTCACGCTTGGCGAACAGTTCCGGCTTGCGCGCCTGGACGCAGGAGAGATTTCCGCCGACTGGTGGACAACCTCGTCTTCCGCCACCCATGTGCTGCTGGCAATGGCCGCCCACTTGGGCGTGCTACTACTGCCATTGACCTTGTCCCTGTTTTATAAAAATATAAAACAACTACTTAAAAACAAAGTAGTTATAATATTATTAAGTTGGTTTGTTGCGGAGGGCTTGATGTATGTTGCGGCTGGACGAGCGACAGTGCCGTTCCCACGCAATTCGCTGGTCTTCTTTCCGATGGTTACTTTTGCGGCTTTGCTGGCGATTCGTGCCTTGCCGCGGCGTTTTCTCAAGCGTGGAGTCGTTTTCGGCACCGGTGTGCTGGCGGTGTTGCTCGGCATTTCAATCACCGCCTGGCAGGAGGCGGTCTGCCTCAAACTCGTGCGTGCAGGCGACATCCCGCAGGATCTACTAAAACAGCAGTATCGTGGCGATGACTCCATCCGTACAGTCGTTCGGAACCTGCACGACGCTGGACTTTGCGATACGACCTATCTTTTGGTGTCGGACAACGACGGCACGGTTGCGAAGTGGCACTATGAGGTGCTGGGGCATTCTCCACAAAGAGTTTATGACCGCACGCTCCTGTTGGCCAATCCGCGATTCTGGGAGCAGTCGCATGGTTCTACGGCACCGGTGTTTGTGGTTGCTCGACTTGCACCCGAGGCCGACCAACTCTATGGCATCGCGCAATATCCGTTGCCGCGGAAATGCCTGATGGAGTTGAAATACAGGGACTTCTATGGTCCGCAGTAATGCTTTCGGCTCACTCATGGCGGGAGAGCCGGTGCGGGTAAACTATAGTTCAGTTATGGTGTCGATTTCGACCAGCACATTCTTGGGCAGTGTCTTTACGGCCACGCAGGAACGCGCAGGGTTGGATACGAAATATTTGGCATAGACCGCGTTGAATGCGGCGAAGTCGTTCATGTCGGCGAGGAAACAGGCCGTCTTCACGACTTTGGAGAGGTCGGTGCCGGCGGCCGTGAGGAGTGCCTGGATGTTCTTGCAGACCTGCTCCGTCTGCTCCTCGATGGTGGTGCCGTGAATGGCACCAGTCGCCGGGTCGATGGCAATCTGTCCGGAAGTATAGACCATCCCGTTGGAGACGATCGCCTGAGAATATGGACCAATGGCGGCCGGGGCGTTTGGAGTGGAGACGATATTCATATTTTGAAATGAAGAAGTTGAGACTTTAGTCACTGGGTATGACGTTATCTGCCACGCTGACGTTTGAGTTCCTCGCTGGACTGCCGGAGGTACTCCTTTTCGTTGTCAGTGAGCTGTGCATATCCCTGACGGGACATCTTGTCAAGGATGCGGTTGAGTTCCTCTTGGCTGAAGGCAAATGGCTGGGAATTTCTCGGCGGAGAAGTGCGGGGAGGGGGTGGCGCACTCCATCGGTTCGAGGAGCGCCAACGCATTCGCCCGCTAAAGAGTTGTGTGAATGGCCGATACATGAAGAGAAGTCCGCCGAGGGCACCGCCAAGGTGTGCCAGATGAGCGACATTTCCGCCGGCTCCGCTGAGCGAGTAGAGGATTTCGATGGCACAGTAGATTACCACCATCACCCACAGTTTGATGGGGATGGGCGGGAAGAGGAGGAACATCTGCGCCTGCGGGAAGGCGATGGCGGCGGCGACCATCAGCCCGAAGAGCGAGCCGGAGGCGCCCACGCAGGAGGCCCCGGAGTTCCAGTTGGCCAACACGAAGAAGATGCCTCCGAGGATACCGCTGAAAAAGTAAAGCGTGAGGGTCTTGGTCTTGCCGAGGCGCTGTTCAACCATGCCTCCGAAGAGCCACACACCGTACATATTAAAGAAAAGGTGCCAGAAATCCGCGTGGAGGAACTGGTAGGTCACCAGCCGCCAGAGCTGCCAGGCGAAGGAGGAGTTTCCGGTCAGGAGCGCACCGCATACTACCAGCAGGCTGGGAGGCCTTCCGTAGGCACCGGTGCCGCCGGTCAGCATTACCAGCAGATGGATCACCACATTGGCGAGGATTAAAAGGAAGATGGCGCTGTGGCGTTGCCAGAAGTTGTTGCCGGATGGGCGTTGATTGAAATAGTCGCGGTCGCTGAGCATCGCGGAAAGAGAAAAGAGAATGGGGCGTTTCTGCGCGGGCAAAAGCGCAGTACTTAATCGGGTAAGAAACTATAATATAACATCTTATTTTGGGGAATTATATCTTTAACTTGCCAAATGGGTAAATGGGACGGATGAGACATACGGGACGGATGGGACGGGGCTTTCGATCACCTTGCCCCGCTTGTCCCGCATGTCCCGTGTGTCCCAGTAATTTTCCGAGAAACAGGCAAGTTAACTATATAATTCCCTTATTTTTCTACATTAGCGTGGACAGTGATTTTCTCTGGGCCAACTAGATAGATGAGTTCTGGACCGACCCGGAGCGTTTTGACGGGAATCCCGCAGGGTTGTCCGTAGAGATTGTAGGCGTCCGTGATCACGCCCTCAGTGGTTAACGGATATTCTGCGGGAAAGTCTGGTGTCCAAATGGCATGGCAGCGCGTGCCGTCGGGAATGCTCCATTCGGCATGATAGACTTGGTCTATGATGGTGAGGACAGGGCGGGTGGAGCCATCTGGACAGAGTTTTGCCAGAGTCTGGAAGGCATGATAGGCTGGCTTGGGCGAGAGGTCGCGGTGCGCGATTCCGAAATGATGCTCCCGTTCCATGGGATCGCCTTCCCATGCCCGGAAATTGTACCAGAAGACGCGCTCCGCGCCAGCCGCGAGGGCGATCAGGTAGGTCCGGGGAAGATATTCCGCCTGAATTTCCGGTGAAATGTATTGTCCATGATGCATTGCCGTGCTGACGATAAGGTTGCCCTTTAGGTCGCTGTTGAGTTCATAGAGGGCAATGATGGGTGCCTCGAAGCCGTTGTCTCCGGCGAGCACGATGGGCGTGAAGGAGTCGCCGGGCTTGAGGTTGCGGTCGTCGAGGAAACGGATGCCCGCCTTGCCCGTCCAGCGGTTTGGCAGAGCTTCCTCGAAGCCAGGCGCGGCCTTCTGGAAAGTCATGTTTTCCGACACTTCGGGATGCGTCCACCAGGCTTTCCAGGCGAGGTGAAAACTGGCGACGTCGCGGTCGTCAACCTGCACATTGCGGAGAGTGCCGTCCGGTTGTAGCTGGACATCATAGTAGAACGGCAAACCGCAGGGCAGCAGCAAAGTGCCTCCTTTGGCGAGGTAGGCACGTAGCGCATCGTGATATCGGCTGGGGAAGGACTCGTTGCTGGTGGGAACCAGGACGGGGTATTCCTCTGGGGATAGCGTGGCGATTTCGTCCAGGGAAATGGGCTGGCATCCGATGAAAAAGTCCCCGATGTTGTGGGGAGGACGCTGCCCTCCGCCTCGTTTGTCCAGCACGACGGCGAGGCGGTGCTTTCCTTCCGGAATGCCGAGACGCCGGAAGGCGGCGATCACGGCGTCGGTAAAGAGGCCGTCCGACGCATTGTCTGGTTTGGCGGTTGACCATCCGATTTCAGTGATCCAAATGGGCTTGTCAGCGCAGCCGTGCCGTTTCATCGCTTCTTGGAGCGCTTGCATCTGTGGAAGAATCTGCTCTGGCGTATCGCCAGGTTGGTAGGGATGAATGTTCATGATGTCGAAGCAATCGGCGGCTCCTGCCTGAAACGATGCCTCGATGTAGTCGAGTGGGACACCGGACGTGCCTCCATAAAGCACCTGCAACTTCGGGTCGATGGCCTTGATGACTTCGTAACTGCGCTTTAAGAGCAGTGCATAATCCTCTGGGCGCGCTGGCTTTTCCCAGAAGCCGTTCGGCTCGTTCCAGACCTCCCAATGACGCAGAATGCCACTGTAGCGGCTGACCGTCCGGCGGACATACTCACTCCACATGTCCAAGTGCTGATAGGCGGGATGCGCCTACGAGACATCGTAGTCCAGAATCGGCAGCAGCTGGACGTCGTTTGCCTGGGCAATGTCCAGCAGCGTGTCCAAACGGCTATAATTCCAATCATCCAGGGTGTGCTGGATCTCCGCCCAGTCAAAATCCGTGCGAATCCATTTCAGGGGGATTTTGTCCAGTCGATGGATTTCATCTTCTGCGATGGACAGCTCGCCGCGGCTGATGTGGGCGCAGATTCCGTATGGATCGTGCAGACGGTCATCCGCAACCAGCAGGACACCAAGAATAAGTCCGCAGGCAAACAGGATTCGGTGGAGGGATTTCAAAAGCATCGGTGGGAAAAGCATTAGTAATTGGCTCGATAACTTTGCGTTTAAACCTAAAACCGTGAATTGTGGGTGGACGTACTGCCGGCGCCCTCGCCGACAGAAAATGCGTTGTGCTGGTGCCACGCCAGCACAAAGTAAAATTTACGGATTCAGGTTTAAAATACTTCCTTGTGGAATTCTGGCGTAACAATACCGAAGAAAAATACACTTTTTGTGATGACATTTGGTTCAATGGCGGTAAATGTTTGGAGAAATCATTAGATTATGGCAATGGCGGTTTACAGTAAACTTTGGAGAATAGTTTCTTATGTTTTTTCCTGAGATGCGAGTGCTTGTGCAACATCGTTTTCTTTCGATCTTTTCTCTCTTCCTTCTGTCCTGGCTGTCTCTGTTTGCGCAGGGTGAGTGCGTGATCTACGACGGCGCGGGCGCTTCGTGCTGGGATACGCAGCTGCCGCGCGATATGGTCAGCGTGGATTTCGACTATGAGGAATTGCGCTACGACGCCGAGGCGAAGGCCATGGACTGGCGCTACCGTCGGCACGCCGCCGACGAACTTCAGCAGAACCTCGTGCGCTATGCGCCAATCGGCTTTGCGCCTGCCCAGCAGTTCGTGGTGGAGATGCGGAACTTGAGTCCCGTGACGGTCACGGTGAACTGCGGCGTGCGTTTCCACGGCGAGGGAGGCATCGGCTGGCTCAACGACTCCCTGCGCGTCTATGACCCATTGCACGAATTGCCCAATGACGGCGAGTGGCACACGCTCGTCTTCAACTGCGTGCAACGCGGACCGCTGGTCCAGAAGGGCTTCCCGAAACCCTTCCTGGACATCCGCACGAACGGTTTCCCTGCGAATACGCCGATGCACTTCCAGATTCGCAAGGTCGTCGCCCGAGACCCCGAACCTGTCCAGGGCGTGCTGGAACCCGCGCTGTCACTGCCTGCGACAATGGAGGCTGGCGAGCCGCTGCGATTCCCCGAACAGCGCGTGCGCTTCGCGGGAACCCAGCCCGCCGACCCGCGTGCGTGGCTGGAGGTCGCTGCCGCCGACGGCAATGGAACGCCGCTGCGGATTCCGTTTACGAAAATTGCCGTGGATGGCGACATGTGGGTGCTAGGGGAAGAGAAATTGCCAATAACGAAATATCTATTTGATAATGAATATATTGTAGCAATTCATTGTGGCGAGGCCGTGCCGACGGGCGGTGAACAGTGCGTCCGCATCCACGGCCATGCGACGACCGAATTGAGCCGTGTGGAGGTCAAGGAGCATCTTGGCTCTCCCATCCTGCACATCAACGACGAACCCTACTGCGGGATGATGCGGGCGACCTACGCGCCTGGCCTCCTGGGTGCCAAGGCATTCTACGAGAGCGGATTGCGCATCCTGGGCTTTTGCAGCAACGCCAATGAGCAGGGCTACTACCTTTCGCGGACGGTCGCAGTATCCCCTGGCAAGATGGACTATCGTGAGTTCGACGAACGCGCGCAGGAGATGCTCGCCGTGGCGCCCGACGCCTATCTGATTCCACGCATCTACTTGAGCGCACCCGAATGGTGGCTGCGCGAGCATCCAGAGGCGGTCGTGGTCGAGGAGACTGCGGACGGCGTGCGGCGGCCGTTCTACTACGACGGCGGCCGCCCGTGTCCCAGCTGGTTCTCGCAGGCATGGCGTGACTACACGAGCGACTGCCTTGCAAGTCTGGTCTCGCACATCCGTCAGAGCCCCTACGCAGACCGCGTGTTGGGCTTCGTGCTGGCCTCCGGTTCCACCGAGGAGTGGGACTCCTGGAGCGGCCAACCGCACCGCTGGGTGGACTACTCGCCTGCCGCCCGCGATTCCTTCCGCGCCTGGCTCAAGGGCAAATACCAGACCGACAAGGCGTTGCAGGACGCCTGGCATGACGAGAGCGCGACGCTGGCCGCCGTCGAACTGCCAACCTACGCGGAGCGCGCCGATACCGTGCCTTCCGGCGCGGATTTGCGGTCGCCGAAAGACTCCAAGGACTTGCGCTGCACGGACTACTACCTGTGGACTGCCGAGGCCACCGCCGACTGCATCGCGCAATTCTGCCATGCGGTCAAGGCGGCCTCGGAGAACCGCTTGGTGTGCGGACCATTCTACGGCTATTCGCTGGAGCTGCAGAACGACCCACGCCTCTTGAACTCCGGCCATCTGGCCATCTGGAAGCTCCTCGACAATCCCGATGTGGATTTCCTTTGCGGTCCGACGGACTACCGCTACCGCCACACCGGCCACGGCGGAGACTTCCCCAAAGGAACGGAACCGAAGCTGGACTTGCCGAAGAATTTGGCGAACACGGTGGTGAACCCCTGGTACGTCTATTACGCCGGAACCCCGATGACGCTTGGGCCGCAACATTCGCTGAAGCTTCACAACAAATTCTGGTTCACGGAGATGGACTACCGTACCAGCGATACGCCGTGCGAGCTGGACTACTGTGGACGGCCCGCTGATCTCCAGGGCGACCTCGACCAGCAGGAGAAGGTCGCCGTACACACCCTATGTACCGGTTCGATGCAGTGGTGGTTTGACGTGGGATATGTGCGCTTCGACAACCCGAAGGTGCTCGCCTGCATCAAGAATATCATGCGTGCCATCGAGGAGGGCATTCGAAACTACGACCGCACCAGCGAGGCGGAAATCGCCGTCATCGTGGACGAGCGGTCTTTCGCGCATCTTCGCCCCAACTCGCCGCTCTCTCTGGAGATGTGCTCCATCCAGAGCCCGCACCTCGAACGCCTCGGAAATACCGTGGAATACTACCTCGTTGATGACCTGGAGAAGCTCCCCGAGCGCATCCGGATGGTCTTCGTGACGACCTCCTTCGCGCCCACCGAGGCGCAGGCCGCCGCGCTGAAGAAGCTCCGCAAGGACGGCCGTGTGTTCGTCTATATGGCCGGGCCGGGGGTGTATCCCTTCCGCAAGGGCCTTTCACCCGCACAGTCCATGCAGGAGTTCACTGGAATGCCGCTCGCCGTGGACTTCAAGCCGACATTCTGCCGCGCGGTCATCGACGCGCCGGATGGCAAGTGGCTGCCCAAGTCCCTGAAGGGCAAGAAGCTCATCCGCGACTGGCACCACATCGGCCGCAACCCCAAGGAAGTTCCGACCATCAATCCATTCGTCTATGCCAAGAGCGCCCAACCCCATACGCGCATTCTGGCACACTACGGTGACGGACGTGGCGCACTGGCCGTCTATGACGGCGGCGACTGGACAGGCCTGTGGGCGGGCGTGGACGAACTTCCGCGAGAGCTGCTGCTCGCGGCATGCGAAAAGGCCGGAGTCCATCGCTATTGCGACGACCCCGCGCTGGTGTGGGCGACGAAGGGAATGATCGGCGTTTGCGTGGAGCAGGGCGGCGACTACACCATTCGCCTCAAGCACCCCGCCAAGGTCCGCGACGCACTGACCAACGAGACCTTCGTCACCGACGACTCCGGCGCCTTCATCGCGCCCTTCCGCAACAACCAGACTAGACTTTTCTTCCTGGAGCCTTGAGGGCAGCACGGCGCTTTCGCAGCAGATATCTTGCGGAAACCACCTTTGCCTTACCGTGCTTGTCCGCAACGACGGCCTTATAACCTAGCTTCGCCTTGCGCTCCAGCTCTTCATCTACGGCCAATTGCATGGCGGCAACCGCCTGGTCCATTTCCTTACTCATTTTTCAAGGCCTCCTGTAGGATTGAGTATCGTGCGTGGTCATGGATAATCGCTGGCGTTCCAAGCCGCTTTTCAAAGATGGAGACGATTTGTTCGCCAGAATTGTCAAAACATAGCGTTTGGTCACATAGTTCGGCATATTTGAACAAATTCTGGGTGCTTCGTGGGAAGCGTCTGAAAATGTCCTCTGGCGGGATATTGTGTCCACCCTGTATTACCCGCTGACGGACTCTCTGGGCAGAAAATTCTGCGTTTGGAACAAACAGGTAAATCAGAACGACGTGCCAGCCGTCCTTTTGCCATTGAGCGATTTGCGACAAATACCCGCGCCCGGAAAGCGTGGTCTCAAAGGCAAAATCCTTGCGGGCGGCAATTTTCTGCTTCAGCATGCCCAGAAAAACCTTCCCAGCCTGAATTAGACCGGCTTCATAATCAAGCGGAGACAATCCCGCTGCGATTTCATCGACATTGATGAAATCATGGCAAGAAGCAATCATAGGAAGATATTTCAAGGCAAACGTGGTTTTGCCAGCTCCATTGGGGCCGGCAATGATGTAGCAGCAGGGAGGTTTTCCTTGGTTCATGGCTGTTTTCAGAAATCATAACTGTATGATAAATAATATATCACGCATGTGACTTTTTATCGTGGATAGATTGATTTCTCGGCTTGCAAATCATTTTCATTTTTATGAAAACGGAATGATACTGTTAACTTGCCACCATGAATTTCCAACAACAGTTAGGTTGATGTGGGATTTTCCCGCAAAATGCCGCCAGTTCAAAAGGCGTTATGCTTTTTGTCCGTGTCCACTCACGTGCGTCCCCGCTGGGGATGAAAAAGTCATCCAATTAATTGCTATTCCTTTGAAAAATGTCCCAGAGGCAGCCATTATTCCTTTGAAAAATGTCCCCGAAATAGCCATTATTCCTTCGAAAAATGTCCCAGAAGCAGTTATTATTCCTTTGAAAAATGTCCCTGAAGCAGTCATTATTCCTTTGAAAAATGTCCCAGAAGCAGGCATTATTCCTTTGAAAATAGTTTTTCCGATATTATATTAAGATATATGGAACGAACCCTGATAGGCGAATTGGTGAACTGGAAGGACTCGGTGAAGCGCAAGCCGTTGCTCTTGCGTGGAGCTCGCCAGGTGGGCAAGACTTGGCTCCTCAAGGAGTTTGGGAGCAAGTATTTTCGCAATTGCGCGTATATTCGATTTGATCGTGCCTCGACGCTTCAGGCGACCTTTGAGCGCGAGCACAATGTCCAGAAATTGCTCACGGCGGTTCAGTTGGAGGTGGGTTTCAAGCCGCAGCCGCAGGAGACGCTGATTGTCTTTGACGAGATACAGGAGTGTCCCGGAGCGCTCACTTCCCTGAAATACTTCTGCGAGGAGGCACCGGAATACGCGATAGCCGGTGCGGGGTCGCAGCTCGGGCTGGCCTCCCAGTCGGGCACGGGGTTTCCGGTTGGGAAAGTCACCAGTCTTTATCTTTATCCGCTCTCCTTTCTGGAATTCCTCGCGGCCATCGGTCAAGGCGTTTTGGTGGATTTGTTGCAAAGCACCGACTGGCAGATGATTGGGGACCGCCATGAGAGCCTGGTGGATTTTCTTCGCTACTATTATTTTGTCGGCGGCATGCCGGAAATCGTGGACGACTATGTGCGGAATGGCGATTTCCAGCGGGTGCGCCTGCTTCAGAAGGAACTTCTTCAGAACTACCGCGATGATTTTGGCAAGCATGTTCCTTCCGAGGAGGGACTTCGCATCGGGATGATCTGGGACTCCATTCCCCGGCAGCTTGCCAAGGAGAACAAGAAATTCATCTACAGCCAAGTCCAGCCGCGGATGCGAGGCAACGACTTGATGCTGGCCATGCAATGGCTGGTGGAGGCTGGGTTGCTCCGCCAGGCCCGCCAGACCAGCAAGCCTGGCATTCCGCTTGCCAGCTATGCGGATGGCGGCTTCAAGGCCTTCGTACACGATGTCGGGCTCCTGGGGGCGCTCTCCAATCTCGCCGCCAAGACGCTCCTGGAGGGCAGCCGTGTCTTTGAGGAGTTCAAGGGTGCTCTGACTGAGCAATTTGTGCAGCAGGAGCTGATGGCCTACTATGGCCAGGAGCCATTCTACTGGTCATCGGAGAAATCCCATAATGAAATCGATTTCCTGCTGGAAAGCCCGGAGGCGGTCATTCCGCTGGAGGTCAAGGCCGGCCAGAATGTCAAGGCGAAAAGCCTCCGTTGCTACTGCGAGAAATTCCGTCCGCCTTGCGCCGTGCGTTCTTCGCTGGTCAAGCATTACCGCCAGACGATTGCCTTGCCTGATGATGGCAACACCTACGAACTGCTTGACCTGCCGCTTTATGCCCTCTGCCAGTTGAAACGAGAGTTGAATATCTGACATGTCTTCCATGAAACACCTTTCTCTTGTCATCCTTGTGGGACTAGCCGCCTCGCTCCTTGCCCAGGAGGTGCCGCAGTTGACCATCTCCGCCGACCAATTCTCCCGGTCGCTGGACGGAAAGACCACGACCGCCTCCGGCGATGTCGAGGTCATCTACGGCGACACGAAGCTCTCATGCTCGGACGCTACGGTGACGGCGTCCGATCCGCCCGAAGGCTGGCAGGCCTCTGACGATTTCGCGGATTTGCTCCAGTACACCGACATCTCCTTCGGAAAATTCCATCTGACCTCGCCTATCTGGAGTCTCGGCGGCGAAGAGGGCAGGTTCCAGCCCGGAGAGGATGCGACGTTCGCCCGCGCCTTCATGACCACCTGTGACCGCGAGAAGCCACATTATGCGCTGGTCGCCAAGAAAATCAACTATCATCCGGACGAACGGACATTCACCGCATACCATGTGACGTTGCGCTTCTTCGATATCCCCATTCTTTATTTGCCAATTCTTTATGGCTCGACTGAAAACACCATTGGAATCATCGTGCGACCTGGCTATTCCGGCAAGCGCGGAGCATATCTGCGGCTCGGTCGCGCCTGGCCGCATGGCAAGGCCGGCTCGACGCAGCTCTTCGTGGACGGCATGACCAAGCGCGGCGTCGCCCTCGGCGAGGAGACCCGCTATCAGACCGAACGCCGCACTGTCACCACGGACCTCTATGCGCTCCATGACAAGCGTCCCGCCGAGACCGAAGACGGCTGGGACCGGCGGTTCAAGAGCGTGGACGACCGATTCCGCGTCCATGCCTATTGGCGTGAGCAGCTTGACGAGAACTGGTCGTTGCGCCTGAACCTCGATTACCTCTCCGATATTTCGATGTTGGAGGACTGGTTCCGGCGCGACTGGCGCCACTGGGGGCAGCCCAAGTCCTACGCTAGCCTCGACTATCAGAATACCTGGTTGCAAGGCACGCTGGATGTCCGTCCGCGCATCAATACCTTCTACACCGTGTCGGAGAAACTGCCTGAACTGCGCCTGGAGATCCCGCGCATCGCTCCCGTGGAGAACCTTCCGGTGGTCTATTCCAGTTCCACTTCAGCGGGCTTCTATTCGATGAAGTGGCGCAACAACGAGCGTCCTCGCAGCACGTGGCTGGATCCGGAGAAGTACGACCCCGAACTCTATGGCGACCCCGGAGACTACTCCGCATTCCGTGCGGATACTCTGCATACCCTTCAGCTTCCGCTGGATTTCGGCGATGTCTTTACCCTTACGCCACGAGCGAGTTTCCGGGCCACCGCCTACTCCCGCACCAGCAAGCGCGGACTCTCCGAGGAGGAACTCGCAAATCTGGTGGACGCGGACAATCCCGACAATCCCCGTAACAATGCGCCTGCGGTCAACTACGACCGCAACGGCGGTTCACGAACTCGCTTCGCCTACGAACTTGGAGTGGAAGGGCGTACCAAGCTGCTCTCCGAGTGGAGCGATACGAAGGTCGAATGGCTGGGCATCGACGGCCTCCAGCATGTTGTCGAGCCGTATTTCAACTATACCTGGAGCCCCACGCCTACCGTGGAACGCGACTACCTCTACTTCTTCGACGAAATCGACCGCCTCGAATACCAGAACTTCCTGCGGCTGGGCCTTGACCAACATTGGCGTACACGCGATGCGGAGACGCGGCAGGGGCGCAACATCCTCTCGCTGGAGAGCTACCTGGACATCCATCACCGCGAAGGCGAATATTCTGGTCGCCACTGGGGCGACTGGGGCACGCGATTGATTTTCCAGCCACGCCGTGACCTGCGGGTGTGGGGGACCGCCCTCTACGATGTCGGCGAAGGGCAAATCCATCGCGGCGAGGTCGGGTTCCGCTACGGACGCGAGGGCGAGTGGTCCATTTCGGGACGCTACATCTACCGCAACGACCACCTTTCGCGCTCTGCATACTCAATGGGATCCACGCTTGCAGATTTCACCGGCGAGTCTGGCTACATCAAGAAGCATTTCGAGACCGCCGACACCATCTCCGGCACGCTCAACATTCCGCTGAACTCCCGCACCAGCCTCGAAATTCATGGCGAATACGATTTCGAGCGCAATCACACCGTCGAGCATAGCTATACCCTCACGCACCAGATGCACTGCTGGACCTTCGTCGGCGGATTCGGGTGGGACTACAACGACTTCGAGATCATGCTGATGCTCCGTCTCACCGCCTTCCCGAACGTCAAGCTCGGCGTGAATATCTGACGGGGTGCGCTACAACGATTTCCGTTCGCGAACACACCACACTAGAGGCGGATGAGTTTGCGTTCCTCTTGATATTGAGGGTGAGGGCAGTTGCGGAAAAAGCGGCTGGAATCAGCGGGAAACTTTTGCGTCCGCGCCATCCCAATATTCTGCGCAGAAATCCTTCAGAATGGAGAATGTCTCGTCGGAAAGCCCCGCCGTGGTGAAAGGCAGGTCCCACGTAACCACGCCGCCGGCGGCGGTGATGGTCCGTGTTCTTTCTGCAAGCTCCCTGCCATCGAAGCGCAGAGGCTCGCGTCCCCAGCTAATTCCTGCGTATGAAAGGAGATGATAGCGAAGGCCGTCGATTTCCGGGCCTTGCGGAATTGCCT
>JAFXSU010000213.1 GCA_017525435.1 Victivallales bacterium | reverse complement strand
TGACTCTCGCCTTGACTCTCGCCTTGACTCTCGCCTTGACTCTCGCCTTGACTCTCGCCTTGACTCTCGCCTTGACTCTCGCCTTGACTCTCGCCTTGATATACATTGCAAACCGATTTTGACCAATACAAAATTGAAAAAGAAAATTGTCATCTGCCGATGTAACCACAACATCGGACATCTCTTTCAAAATCTATAAAGTTATCATCTACGGATGTAAGGATGTAACCACCGCATAAATTATCTCTTTAGACATCATGGATTGTCAGAGAATGAGTTGAAAACTCGTCCACCCAAATTACCCTGAAAAAGTCGCCTTTTGGACAACATTGGCCATAAGGCGGCTTTTTGTGTTTTGACGGGGTATATTACATTCAAATTCGGCCAAATCCGGGAAGAACGACCATCCGGGCGACAATTAACGTCGCATCGTCCCATGCAAAAAATACACCACCACATTTTCTCACTTGAAGACATATTTCCCCTGGCTTGGAATTTTCCTGCTGTTTTTGGCTGGTTGCAACATGCTGACAACCATGTCCCCGAACCTGTCCAACCTTGTCGGTGCGATTTCTCGTCATGAATCCTTGCAATTCTAACTTTCGATATTACATTAACAAGAGTCCACAAGGAGGAAAAGCATGATTGCCCGTCAAATGTCGAATCAGATTCTTGAGGCTGCGACACAATATCCCGCCGTTGCGGTCACCGGTCCGCGCCAATCCGGAAAGACGACCCTGTGCCGTGAACTGTTTCCCGATTACGCATACGCAAATTTGGAGAAACCGGAAACGCGGCAATTCGCCATCGAAGACCCCAACGGTTTTCTCGCGCAGTTCGACAAGCCCGTGATCCTTGACGAAGTCCAGCGCGTCCCGGATCTGTTCAGCTACATCATGGCGATTGTCGATGAACATAAACGGATGGGCGAATTCATCCTCTCCGGATCGCAGAACTTTCATTTGCAACAGGCAATCAGCCAGTCCCTCGCCGGACGCTGTTCCACGCTGAAACTTCTGCCGATGTCTTTTCGGGAACTGAATCGGAAACCGAATCATGACATTTTCGGAATCGGCAATGAGACTCCAGACATGCCGGATGCTCCGAGGAATCCCTTCGACCAGGTCTTCCGCGGCGGCTATCCGCCGATCTATGACCGCGGCGTCAAGCCTACCAACTGGTATGCGCAGTACACGCAAAGTTATCTTGAACGCGATGTGCGTCAGCTGGTCAATGTAGGCGACCTCGACACCTTTGAGCGGTTTCTGCGTCTGACTGCGGGACGCAGCGGCCAAATCTTGAACATGGATTCCCTGGCGAACGACGTGGGCGTCTCCCCGGTCACGGTGAAGCGCTGGATTTCCCTGTTGTGTGCAAGCTACGTCGTTTTCCTGCTGAAGCCCCATTCCCGGAATTTCAACAAGCGCCTGATCAAAACGCCGAAGCTGTACTTCTATGATACCGGACTACTCTGCTATCTGCTGGGCATCCGGTCGGTCAAGAATCTGGAGCTGCACAGCCAGCGCGGCGCGATCTTTGAGACTTACATCATTTCCGAGCTCTGCAAGTCCTGCTTCAATGCCGGGGAGGAACCGCCGTTGTACTACTGGCGGGATTCCCAGGGGCATGAGGTCGATCTTCTCATTGAAGACGGAGAGGAGCTTTACCCGATCGAAATCAAATCGGGCCAGACGGTCTCCGGGAACATGATGAGCGGTCTGGATTACTGGTGCAAACTTGACGGCACGGATTCCGGAATGCTCATCTACGGCGGAAGCGACAACTACACTCGAAGCGGGATTCAGGTCCGTAGCTGGGCAACTGTTTGATCGAGCCACACAGCCTACGCGGGAAAGTGGTCGCAGTCTGCGACTACGAGGCTTCCTACACTGCATCAAATCCTCCCATCTGGAACGATGGCTATCCCGTTTGGTGGCACTTGACCAACTCGTCGCCTCAATGTCTCCATGCGAAAGCCCTCCGCCTCGAAGCCGTAGAGTAGCTTGAAATACTTGAACAGGTCGGCGAACATTTTCAGCGTTGGCTTCTTGGAAGTCACCTGTTCCAGAATTGAAATTGCCAGTGTTGAGGACACCAGGGGAGTTTGTGAGTAAAAGTGAACTGGAAAGCACCCTTCAGGACTTGACGGGCGAGGTTTGAAAACTGCTCATAACCCTGCATCGGTCGAGCCAAAATCAGAGAATTTCAAACATCGTCCAAATGCGATGATGCTGGCGAAAGATAGGAACTGGAATCATATTTTTGTCTGCCGAGTTGCAAATCTGCGTCAAATAATTATATTTATAGCATAATAAGAACAAATGGAGGCTGCAATGAACAAGACAGAGCAACTTAGGGAAATGCTTAAAGGTGGTTTGGTCAGCGCATCGGCAATTCGCGGCGCGGGCATCCCCACTGGCATCGTCAGCAATCTCATGAAACGTGGTGAGATTGTGCGTGTGTCAAGAGCCATCTATGCCTCGACCGAAACGGATTACTCTGACACATCCGACTACGAGGCCCTGGCCCTGACTGTCCCGCAAGGGGTATTCTGCCTCGTGTCGGCGCTTCGTCTGCATAGTCTGACCGATGAGAATCCCCACGAAATGTACATGGCGCTTCGGCACGGCACTCATGCGCCAGTCGTCAGGCAGCCGCCAGTCCATTTCATCTTCAGGACAGAACCTGTCTTCGCGAACGGCATTGAAACGCGTCATCTGCACGGCGTCTCAATTCGAGTATATACGCTGGAGCAGACTCTTGCCGACTGCTTCCAATACAGAAACAAAATCGGCCTTGATGTGGCGGTTTCCGCCTTGAAGGAGGCTTTCGGCAGCAACCGCGTGGACAGAGGCAAGCTTTGGGAGGCCGCGCGTCACTGCCGTGTGGCGCGTGTCATGCGGCCCTATCTGGAGGTATTCTCATGAGTGTGGATGTGATCAAGAACAAGGGGCATTCTGTCAATGCCCGCCTGAAACATATTGCAACTGTGCGTAAGGTCAGTTTAGACTATTTGCTTTTGCGGTATGCTTATGAGCGTTTCCTGTACAGGCTTGGACAAAGCGTTCACGCCAGTCGTTTTGTCCTGAAGGGCGCGAACGTGTTCTCCGTGTGGTTCGGGCCGATGTTCAGGGTGACAACGCGACACTGACCTGCTGTGCCACGGGAATCCTGCGCCAGAGCATCTTATCCAGTGTTTCCGGGACATCTGCGAGACTGAGGTTCCCGATGATGGCATCCGCTCGATGCTTCTTCCATCACATCAAGTGAAATCAAGAAGGATGCAAAGTATCGCGGAACCCGAATCATGTTCAATGCCTGGATTCACCAGGCAAAGGCTGCGATGCAGTTTGACATTGGCTTTGGTGATTCCGTGTATCCCGAGGCGGAGTTTCAGGAATACCCAAAGATTCTGGATGATTTCGAGCCACCAAACATCCTTGTCTATCCACGCTATACCGTTGTTGCGGAGAAACTCGAGGCCATCGTCTCCCTTGGGATGCTGAACAGTCGCCTAAAGGACTACTTTGACCTTTGGCTTTTGTCCGAGAGGTTTGACTTTGACTATCTTCTGCTCAAACAGGCAATCGCAAGAACCTTTCAACGCCGTGAAAGCGAATTGCCTAAGGAAGTACCCATTGGCCTGACAAGCGATTTCTTCCTGGATGCGATAAAACAGTCGCAATGGAGGGCGTTCCTGAGAAAAGTCGCACCAGAACAAAGACCTGATAATCTTCAAAGCGCAGTGGAGAGAATCGTCGCGTTTCTGCGGCCTTTTATGACATCAGAGATATTTCCTTTCGCAAGATGGAAGGCGGGAAAACGCTGGATGTCGCCACAAGAAGAATGGCTGGAACAAGGCGATGAATAATAATAAACATCTTTCTTGCACCTGAATCCGTGAATTTAACTCTGTGCTGGCGGGACACCAGCACAACGCATTTTCTGTCGGCGGGGCGCCGGCAGTACGTCCGACCACAATTCACGGATTAAGGTTGCAATCTTTTCTTCTGGGACACGCCCGCACAGGGCGCGTTCTTCGGGCTGACGTTTCTTACACATTTGTTTACCATTGACTTAGAAAGTGGTTGCGTTTCGACGACCGGCCAGACAATTCCCCGATATTGACACTTTCTTGAAATGGGCGGATGACTGCGATAGCAATCGTTTTGGCGATTACATATATCTGCTTGACGGTTGCGAATGGCTGGTATGGGATGGGATGAAGACCGATGGAGAAATCTTGAAGTGCAATTGGCCTATATGAATGGAAAGGCTGGAGAGCCCGACAACTGTTTCATTGCCCCATGATGCGGGGACGACTTGCATGGATGAGCCGCCCTCCCCTTGCCTATACATACAAACGGCTGTCCGCAGACTGGTCTGCAGTGCCAGAAGCGACGACACCCTGCCACGTATTGACGGTCTTCACGATATTGCCGACGGCCTTCGCCAGCAGATCCGCATCCGCAGTGCTGAGCGGGATGGTCAGGACGGCGGCATATTCCTTCGTCTCCGGATCCTGGCAGAGCGTCGCTCCGCATGCGTTGCAAAGGTCATGGTTCGCACGCAACATCGCCTTTGCCAGGCTTCCGTCCGTTTCAGGCGGAGGGGTGCCGATGACCGCCCGGAGCACAAGCGACTCGAAGGCATCGTTTTCCATGAATGCCACCGGGATGTCATTGAACTCCAGGACAACGCATCCATCCTCCGCTTCCACGCCGACCAGACCGCACTTGGCGGCGAAGGCATCCATCAATTTGTTGAATTCCATAAACTTATCCTTTTATCATTGGATGTCATTGAGTTCCTGCGCATGGATGCGGCAGGACACTTTTACGTCGCCAGTGAACCTGAATTGATCGGGAATCAAGTTCGCCGCCGCCGCAAAGCGCTCCGGAATACTATAATCGTTTTCAATCCTGTCGATTTCCGTGGCATCGAAGTTTGACCAATCGGCCGTGGCGAGCTTTTCCAGTTCATCGGCGGAAATCTTGGTATCCAACTTGTATTCCACATAGCTCTCCTTGGCGTCAGTCATTTTGGTAATCCAATCGCCCGCCTTGTTCATCATGCCCAGTTGTACGGGGCCGGTGAATTTGACTTTGGCGGAAAATCCGATGTTTCCAAACTTGTCCTTCGTGAGCGCGAAATCCTGAAACATCTTTCCGCCATTGAAGCGATTTCTGCCTGGAGTGAGGCGATGGGCCATCCCCTGCGGACTGAACGCATGGCCCACCGCGGAAGTGGCGCAGCCGAAAGTGCCTTGCTGGATGACAGCCATGAAGATACATGCCTTGAGCTTGGTCTGGTTGTCGGCGTCTTCGAAAGTCGCACGCTTCTGACCGGCGAGGAACTGGACGAGTTCATCGCGGGACCGATTGTACCCAACCGACAACTTCTTGCCCTTGAGCGTGACATTTTCGTTGCGCACCAGGTCCTTGTCAAACTGCATCTCCACCTGGTCCACAATCAATTTCCCCGTGTCTGCGTCAATTCTGGAGACTCTCTGCAGGTTGACGCCGATCTCCTTGGCGATGAGCGTCGCGAACTGCGACTTCGCATGTCGATTGCACCGCATCTGCAATTCATTGGCCGGATCCTCCGCAGAAAGAATTTCGCTGCCGTTGGCGACAATCGTGGCGATTTTTCCGGCGGCGGCACCGGAAAGCCCCATCATCCGGTTGACGCCCTTCATCGCGGAGAGGCATCGGAAAGCCTGGACATCGACTTTTTCACCGAACAGCAGAGGAATATCAATATTCCTGCATGGTTATGTCCCTAAATCCTCAGTTTCCCGGATATATTATGTAGATGTCCGTTTGCAGGGTGCCCTGGCACCTGCGGTAATTTCATAAAATGTGATGCGCGTTGACGTTTGGAAGACACCATGAGCAACAATCCAGAGCAAATTGCGGAACGCGTGCGAGAAATGCGCACCGTCCTTGAGTTGACCACTGCGGAATGCGCTGACAAACTCGGCGTCTCCGAACAGCAGTATCGCGACTACGAAGCCAATGTCGCGTCCATCCCCATCAGTTCCCTCTACAAGCTGGCGGACTTGTTCGGCGTCGATTTCACGGTTCTGATGACGGGCGAAGGTCCCAGCATGGGTGCCTACTCGCTGGTCCGCTCCGGCCAAGGAGCCAATGTCGATCGCTGTCCAGGCTATAGCTTCCAGGCACTTGCGTATAACTACAAGGGACGCACCATGGAGCCGATGATCGTCACGCTCGAGCCGAAGGCCCAGCCGGAAGACGAGGCCGCGCTCATCACGCATGGCGGGCAGGAGTTCAATCTCGTGCTGGAAGGCTCCATCCGTGTCGTCGTCGGCAAGCGCGAATTCGTCCTCAACGAAGGCGACTCCCTCTACTTCGACCCGAGCCTTCCGCACGGTCAGCGCGCGATCGGGAAGACCGCCCGCTTCCTCACCATCATCCAGAAGGAGCCGTAATCCGCCTGGATTGGCTGCGTTCCGCCAGCCGCCGAATCTCCACCTTTCTTGAATGCCGAAATTGCGGCGTAATATCTTATGCTAGAGAAATTTCTACCACGTCAGGACTTCGATTCATACGAGGACTTCAAGGCGAACTACCGGGCGGTCATCCCGCCGGGCTTCAATTTCGCATACGACGTCGTCGATGCCTGGGCAGAGCAGGAGGACGCCAAGCCCGCATTGGCTTGGATGAACGACGAATCCGACGAGGTCAAGACCTACTCCTTTGGAGACATCAAGCGGATGTCCAACCAGGCCGCGAATTTCTTCAAGGCGCATGGCATACGGAAGGGTGATTTCGTGATGCTCATCCTCAAGCAGCGCGTCGAAGTGTGGGTGGCCATGATCGCGCTCCACAAAATCGGCGCCATCGTCATTCCCGCGACCTTCCTCCTCACGCCGAAAGACATCATCTACCGCGTTCAGCAGGCGGAAATCAAAATGATCGTCACGGTGGACGAGGCGCCAATCCTCCAGCATGTCCTCGACGCCGCGCCGGAATGCCCCACCCTGAAGCAGATAGCGGTGGTTGGCGATTCGGAACTCCCCGAAGGCGTGCTGGATTTCCGCAAGGAGGTCGCCGCGCAATCCACCGAGTGGCTCAAGCCCACTGGCGCGGACTACGCCGGCGAACGGGACACCATGTTGGTCTATTTCACCTCCGGCACCTCCAGTCCGCCCAAGATGGTGCGCCATGACTTCACCCTGCCCATCGGCCACATTGTCACCGCGCGCTATTGGCAGAATCTTCGCGAAGGCGACCGGCACATGACCGCCTCGGATTCGGGCTGGGCGAAGTTCGCATGGGGAAAAATCTACGGCCAGTGGATGGTTGGCGCAGTGGTTTGCGCGTATGATTCCGAGCATTTCAAGCCTGCGAATCTCCTCAACGCCATCCAAAAGCTGGAACTCACCTCTTTCTGCGCCCCGCCGACCATCTACCGCTTCCTCATCAAGGAAGACTTGACCAAATGCGACTTCTCGCGCATCAAGCAGTGCTCCATCGCCGGCGAACCGCTGAATCCGGAAGTCTATAACCAGTGGCTGAAGATGACCGGCCATCCGCTCATCGAGGGCTTTGGGCAAACCGAGACCTCCGTCCTCATCGCGAATTTCCAGCCGTGGATCCCCGTCAAGCCAGGCTCCACCGGAAAGTTCTCCCCCATCTTCGACATCGAACTGCTTAAGGAAGATGGCTCCGTTGCCGAAGACGGCGAGACCGGCACGATCGTCATCCGAAATGCCAAAAAGGAACTCCCCGTCGGGCTGTTCCGCGAATATATCAAAGCCCCGGAAGCCAATGCCGTGCAGTGGAAAGACGGCCATTATTCAACCGGAGACATGGCACGACGCGATGAAGACGGCTACATCTGGTTCGTCGGTCGCAACGACGATGTCATCAAATGCTCCGGCTACCGCATCAGTCCCTTCGAGGTCGAGTCCGCCCTGATGGAGCATCCCGCCGTGCTGGAGTGCGCCGTCACGGCCGCGCCTGACCCCATCCGCGGTCAGGTGGTCAAGGCGACGGTCGTTTTGGTCAAAGGCCGTGGTTATACCCCGTCGGACGAATTGGTCAAGGCACTCCAGGATCACGTCAAGCACACCACCGCGCCATACAAGTACCCGCGAATTATTGAATTCGTGGAGGAGCTTCCGAAGTCGATTTCCGGCAAGATCCAGCGAAGCGCCATCCGCAAAAAGGACAACGCTTAACCCATTGGGAATGAGGGGCCTTCGGAGCATGGCTCCTACGGCCGCCCAAGGGAATGAGGAATGAGGAATGAGGAATGCCTCAGACCTCAGACCTCAAGTCCCGCGTCCCAAGTCCCAAGTCCCGCGTCCCAAGTCCCGAAGGTACGCGGGAAGCATAGGTTTTACTTCATGTATGCATTGGCGACCTTATTGAAGGCAGCCACGTATTTCTCCAGGTGACAGATGTCGTAGTTCGGATGCGCAAAGAACGAGATTGTCCTCTCCGCCAGCCATTTGGCGGTTGGGCACTCGACTTTTGCATAGTCCATCTTCGCGGCGGCTGGTGTATTGAATGGATAATTATCCGGCCCCACGCCACGCTTTTCTTGCAGAACATCCTCCTTGTACAACTCCGGCCATAGAGGACCATACACGGGCACTCCCTCGGCAGCCATGGCCGCAAGGAATTGCTTCATGGTCACTGTCATCTTCTCGATATCCAGCACAAACGGTGCCCACCAGAAGGAGTTTTTCCGTTCCTCGCTGTCAAACGGACAGTGTAGGACAAGCGGATGATCCTTTAGGGCATCAATCAGATACTGGCCATTTCTGCGGCGCAGTGGCAGATTCCAGGAATCCATCCGTTCCAGTTCGCAGGAGCCGATCAAGGATTGAATTTCCGTCATGCGGTAGTTGCAGCCAATGCGGTTGTGGACATAGAGGCGGCGTTGCTCTTCCTTGATCATGTCCAGGCCGTTGCTGGTGTCGAAGCCATAGTCGCGCATGGAGAAGCAAGCCTGGTAGATTTCCGGATCGTCGGTGATGATGGCACCGCCCTCCCCGCCGGTAGTCAAGTGCTTCGTATGACAGAGGTTGAAGCACCCCACGTCGCCGACCGTTCCGG
The DNA here is from genome assembly GCA_017525435.1 of Victivallales bacterium. Taxonomy (GTDB): domain Bacteria; phylum Verrucomicrobiota; class Lentisphaeria; order Oligosphaerales; family Oligosphaeraceae; genus RGIG1601. The sequence continues at coordinate 874 of JAFXSU010000213.1, read as the reverse complement.
CCTTCTTGCCGTTGTAAAGTCCGCCAAAACACTCCGTGCAGTCTTCCAGCACACGCAGACCGTGCTTCCGGGCAATGGCCATGATCGCCCCCATGTCCGACACAATTCCGTACATGTGACCGACCACAATCGCCTTCGTCCGTTCCGTGATCTTTTCCTCAATGACCTTCGGGTCAAGAGTATGCGAACAATCGACATCGGAAAACACCGGCAAGGCGCCCAACTGCAAAATCGCAAAGACAGGCGGGAAGTAGATATACGACGGACAGATCACTTCATCGCCGGCGACAACTCCGAGCGCCGCCAACGCCAGGTGGAAGGCACCATACTCGTTGACCGTGGTCACGCAATGGCGAACTCCATGCCACTCGGCAAGCTCCCGCTCAAATTGCTTCCCGTAGGGACCGCTCCAGTAATTCAACTTCGCCGTCCGCAGAGGCTCAGCCAGCATCTGATACGTCTTCTCAGAATAAACCGGCCACAGCGGAAAAGGCTCCGTGTTCACCGCTACTCCACCATCAATCGCCAATTTGTCAACGGTCATTTGCTTTCTCCTGTTCGTTGTTGATATGCTCAAAAAAAAAGAAACCACACTTATTATAAATGCAATTTACTATTTTGTCAAGAAACAGGAATAAATATTGGAAATTATATCGACAAGAATGAGGAATGAGGGGCCTTCGGAGCATGGCTCCTACGGCCGCCCAAGGGAATGAGGAATGAGAAATGAGGAATGAGGAATGAGACCTCAGACCTCAAGTCCCAAGTCCCGCGTCCCAAGTCCCGCGTCCCAAGTCCCAAGTCCCGCGTCCCAAGTCCCAAGTCCCGCGTCCCAAGTCCCAAGTCCCAAGTCCCGCGTCCCAAGTCTTAAGTC
>JAFXSU010000212.1 GCA_017525435.1 Victivallales bacterium | reverse complement strand
TTGCTAATTCGAATGTACCAGTTTTCTTCGCCAATCCTCACCAACGAATGCCTTCATGGGGCATACCATCGGCTCACCATTGACCTGGGCGAATTGGCAAAAGCCGCCCGGCCCGGCCAATTTGTCCAAGTTCAAATCCCTAATTTAGAGGGACATATTCTGCGCAGGCCATTCAGTATCTGCGATGTGGACGGAAGTGTGATGATGCTGGTGTACAAGACCGTCGGCACTGGCACGGCCGCCCTCGCCGAGGTCCGTCCCGGCACGGAACTGAACATTTTGGGACCGCTGGGTCATGGCTTTGACGAACTCCCCGCCGACCGCCCATGCGTCCTGCTCGGCGGTGGCTATTGCTGCGCGGCGATGCTCTTCTGCGCCCATTGGGCTGCCGCCCACGGCCGCCCTGCCCCGCAGGTTCTGTTGGGCGCACGGTCGCAAAGCGACATCCTTTTGGAGGAGGAGTTCCGTCGTCTTGGCTGCCAAGTCGGCGTCTCCACGGACGACGGTTCCTACGGGATGCCCGGCCGCATCACCGTGCTGCTGGAGGCCGTCCTAAAACGCCAGCCGAACGCCTGGCTGGCTGCCTGCGGTCCCAAACCGATGCTCAAGGCCGTCGCGCTGATGGCGGAACAATTTAACGGTGCCCACTGCCAGGTCAGCCTGGACGAGATCATGTGCTGTGGCGTTGGCGCCTGCTTCGGATGCGTCATCAAATGCAAGGCCCCCGACACTCCGCAGGGATGGTGCTACAAACGTTCCTGTGCGGACGGGCCGGTCTTTGAAAGCACTGACATCTGTTGGGATTGAATCTCCCAGCAAGTCCGCCTATTGAGACGATTTTTCCAATTATTTTCAAAAAGCACCAATAATTGGCGCGAGTTATTCGTTTTCCCAGCGGACTGATTTTCAGTCCAATGGGCATGCCCAAAAGAGTCCACAGTAAAAAAAGGGAAAAGCGTTGTTCCCCACAACGGCAGTTAATCGGGCTTAAGGACTAAGACTCAAGGTCTTAGTTCTCAGGAGGTCGGTTGGTTGCCCTCTTGGGGAACATCGCGAACAGAAAAAGGAAAAAAGGAGGAAAAGAAACAGGATATGATTTCCGACAATGACACCATGAAGCTCTATATGCAGAGCATTGGCAAGTACCCGCTCGTCAGCCAGGAGGAGGAAGCAGAACTGGCCAAGCGTATTGCCAAAGGCGACAACGATGCACGTGATCGCCTCATTAGCAGCAACTTACGACTGGTAGTCAAGATTGCCCATGATTTCAAAGGCCTCGGTCTGCCGTTGCTCGACCTCATCAGCGAAGGCAACATCGGCCTGATGCGCGCCGTCGAGAAATTCGACCCCACCAAGGGCGCCAAACTCTCCAGCTATGCGGCATGGTGGATCAAGCAGTCCATGCGCAGGGCGCTCGCCAATCAGGCGCGCACCATCCGCATTCCCGTGCAGTCCGCCAGCAAAATCGGCAAGATTCAGAACGCCAAGGCGAAACTAATACAAAAACTCGGCCGCGAACCCACCGACAAGGAGATTGCCAACGAGATCAACCTCACCGAGCGCACCGTCTCCGGCCTGCGTCAGGGCAAGACCAGCACCATTTCCCTCTTCGACCCCATTCAAAATGGCGCCGAAGGTGAATTCAAGGATATCATCGCCGACGAGAAGACCGCCTCGCCCAATGACCTCATGCGAGACGACGAGACCCTCGAGGTGATGATGCAGCTGGTCAACAAGCTCCCGGACCGCGAACGTGTCATCCTCCAGCTCCGTTTCGGGCTGCCCCGCGATGACGGCAAAATCGAGAAGCCCAAAACCCTTGAGGATGTCTCCCGTTCCATCGGGCGCACCCGCGAACGAGTCCGTCAAATCCAGAACCAGGCCCTCGAGACCCTCCGCAATGCCCTTGAGGAGCAGAAGACCATCGAGGAGTCCAATCGCGAAAACAGCGAGGAGGATGACGACTACTAATTTTCGCCCTGCGGGTTGCAGAATCCTGCCGAGGATTTATAGTACCTGTAATTACCATTTTTGTTTCACCTTTCAGCATACGAGGTAAATACCATGTCCGTTCATCCTAGCCTGCGCACCAAAGGCGCCGTCAGCGAAAAGCGCAATGTCCTCAAACGCCACGAGCGTGTGGACAAGCTCAAGAAGGAAGGCCGCTTCCATGACGGAGACAAACCTTGGGGTCTTCCCAAGACCAAGCCCGAGGACTAAGTCGCATCTGACACGTTCTTCCATTGACTGAAGACCGCATCCACTTCCTCCTTGGGGAATGTGGATGCGCTTTTTTTTGTCATTTATCGTTTTCTACCAACTTAATTGTATTTCTAACTTGTTTTCATCATGTGGGATTACACCGATAAAGTCAAGGACCATTTTCAAAATCCACGCAATGTCGGCCTCTTGGAGGACGCCGACGGCATTGGAGAGGTCGGCAATATCATCTGCGGCGACGCGATGAAACTCTCGGTGAAACTGACCGAGGATAAGAAGCGAATCGCAGACGCGCGCTTCCAGACTTTCGGCTGCGCCTCGGCAATTGCCTCGGCCTCCGCCCTGACTGAACTTCTTAAGGGCAAGACGGTTGAAGAGGCCGCAAAACTGACCAACCAGGACATCGCGAACTACCTGGGGAGCCTTCCGGAGGCCAAGATGCACTGCTCGGTGATGGGCATGGAGGCCTTCCAAGCCGCGCTCTCCGACATCCGCAAAAAGCACCCCGAATACCAGCTGCCCGGCACCAACGAACCCGAGGGCATGGACCGCGTGGTCTGCCAGTGCTTCAATGTCACCGAGGGAAAAATCCGCGAGGTTATCCGCCTGAACCACCTCAAGACCGTCGAGCAGGTCACTGCCTACACCAAGGCCGGCGGAGGCTGCGGAGGCTGCCGCGATGAAATCCAGCAGATTCTCGACAACGAACTGGCGCACGAACACCTTGACAACGAGGCGAAGGCCGCCCAGGCACAGGTGGCAACACTCGCCAAAAGCGCCGCTGAAACCGTCAAGGAAAACGCCGGCCCGCTCACTCCGTTCCAGAAAATGCGTCTGATCCAGCAAGTCTTCGACGCCGAAATCCGCCCGGGGCTCAAAGCCGATGGCGGAGATGCAGAACTCGTTGATGTGAATGGGGATAAGGTTCTGGTGAAACTCCAGGGACGTTGCGCGACCTGCGCCATTGCCGACAAGACCATCGAGCATTGGATTGAGGCGAAACTCCGTGAGCAAGTCTCCCCCGCCATCACCGTCACGCAAGTGCAGTAATTGTCAAGAATTGTCATAAATTGTCCATCCATGTCTAATTCTGTCATTTATCTGGACAACAATGCCACAACCGCCGTGGCACCGGAGGTCTTCGAGGCGATGAAGCCTTTCCTGACCACGGAGTATGCGAATGCATCCAGCATCTATCCATTTGCCAGCGAGCCACTTCATGCAATCGCAAAGGCCCGCGGGCAGATGGCATCGCTACTTGGATGCACACCAGAGGAAGTCATCTTCACCAGCTGCGGCAGCGAGTCGGACAACGCCGCACTGCGCAGCGCAGTCAAGACGCAGACGGGGCGCCGGCGCATCCTCACCACCGCCGTCGAGCATCCTGCCATCCTCAACACCTGCCGCGACTTGGTCAAATACGCCGGCATCCACGTGGACTACCTCAGCGTGGACAAATTCGGCCGCATCGACCTGGACGAGGCGAAGGCGCTCATCTCCGAGGACACTGCGCTGGTCAGCGTGATGTTCGCCAACAACGAGATCGGCAACCTCTATCCCATCCGTGAACTCTCACGCCTTGCGCACGCCAAAGGCGCCCTCTTCCACACGGATGCCGTGCAGGCCATCGGCAAGGTCAAAATCGACCTGGCCAACGACCTCAAGGACGTGGATTTCCTTTCGCTCTCCGGACACAAGTTCCACGCGCCCAAAGGCATCGGTGTCCTCTTCAAGCGCCGTTTCGCCCCCTTCGCACCCTATCTGACGGGCGGGCATCAGGAACACCAGTTGCGGGCCGGCACCGAGAATGTCGCCTACATCGCCGGTCTCGGCAAAGCCGCCGAACTGGCCGCAATCAACCTTGAGGAGGAGAACACGCGTGTCAAGGCACTGCGTGACAAACTTCAAGACGGTTTGCTGGCCACCTGTCCCGATGCCGCCGTGAATGGCGACCTTGAACACCGCCTCCCCAATACCGTGAATATCGGCTTTAAATATATTGAAGGCGAGGCGATTCTCCTGCGACTCTGGGACCGCGCGCACATCTGCGCTTCCTCCGGCTCCGCCTGCACCACGGGTTCCCTGGAGCCATCGCATGTCCTGCGGGCTTTGGGATTGGACTACAAATCGCTCCACGGAAGCATCCGCTTCAGCCTCTCGCATTACAACACCGAGGATGAAATCGACCGCGTGCTCGAAGTCGTACCGCCAGTCATCCGCAATCTGCGTGACCTCTCGCCCTTTGGAAGAATTACGGGTTAAAGAGTTAAGGACCTGCGACCTGAGGTCCTGAAACCTGAGGTCCTAAGACCTGAGGTCCTGAGGTCCTGAAACCTGAGGTCCTGAGGTCCTAAAGACTTACCTTTAACCTTTAACCTTTAACCTCTAACCTCCCATGGACGAGTCCATCTACGCAGTGTTGATTGAGACCTCTGCCGAGGATGTCTCTGCATTGGACGAACTGATGGCGACATTGGATCTCCCCCCGCAGTCGGTGTCCAGCTACGAGGATCTGGAGAGCGCCACAGGCATCACCTACATCCTCTGCGATACGCAGGAGGAAGCCTCTGCCGCACGGGCGCATGTCACGCCGATTCTGCGCCAATGGGAGCACCTGCTCTCCGAGCCGATTCGGAAGATTGACGAAACCACGATCAAGCGCGAGGACTGGTCGGAGAGCTGGAAGAAATACTTCCACCCCTTCCGCGCCTCCAACCGCCTGGTCATCAAGCCCTCCTGGGAAGACTATACCGCCCAGCCGAACGACATCGTGCTGGAAATCGACCCCGGAATGTGCTTCGGCACGGGTTCTCACGGCACCACGATGGGCTGCCTCCAATATATCGATGAATTGGCTGACGCAACCAACCGCCCCTATTCGCTCATTGACGCAGGTTGCGGGACCGGCATCCTTTCGATGGCGGCGCACCGCCTCGGATACGGTCCGATTTTCGCCTTCGACTACGATCCCGCCGCCATCCATGTCAGCGATGAGAATCTCACCCGCACTGGCATTCGCGAACAGGTTCAGCTCTCCGAGGGCGACGTGCATACCATCCAACCGCCTTTCCAAGCAGACCTCGTAGTCGCAAATATCCTCGCACCAATACTTTTGACCGCAGCCGAAAACCTCGCGGAGATGGTACGTCCTGGCGGACGACTGGTTCTCTCCGGCATCCTCACCTCACAATATGACGAAGTGCTGGAGCGCTTCCTCCGGCTAGGTTTCCAAGATATCGAACGCCGCACCATCAAAGAGTGGACCAGCGGCATCGTGCAGAAAAGGTGAGAGATGAGAGGAGTTTAAAGGTTAAAGGTTAAAGTTCAAGTCCCAGGACCGACCCAAGTCCCGCCACAGGGGGGGACGTCGGACAACAGACGACGGACGTCAGGGCTTCATGACCTCACCTCAGGTCCCAAGTTCCACCGGGAAGGTGAGAGGCACTGCTGGCGCCACGCGCCAGCAGAGAGGCAAGAAGCGTAAACTGGGAAGGGACGCGCTCCCGCCTTCGTCTCGTGGACTTCGGCGTGACAAGCCAGCGCACCCTTCGCCCTCTCTGCCCAAGAAATGTCTCCGCGCCAACACGAAACCGCCCGCCGACTCGTCTGAGCCAACGGGCGGTTTTCATTTAGACATTACAACCCATCGAGGGTATCTTACCAGCTGGCGCTGTCTGGCGGCGCCCAGGCCTCCAGTCTGCGCTCGGTCTGATAGACCGTCGAGTTGAAGCGTGGCGACCAGTAGCGGCGGGAGCGGTAGCCACCGGCGCCATACTGATATACGTGTGGGCTGAGGGACGCGACATGGCCATCGCCAAAGCAGAGGTTGGTCTTTCCGTCGTGGGGGGCACGGGCGGGATAATAGCCGTAGCGGCCGTTGGAGTTGAACATCCCTGGGTAGCAAGGACCGACATTGATCAGGTACGAAGCACCGCCGTCAATCAGGGAAGGCGCCAACTCGGGGGGCGCGGAGTCCGCACGCCAGACGGCCCGGCTGGTCGCGCCGAAACTGGCCAATTCGCTGACCGTGACCATGGTTCGCTTGTCCGACGCCTCCGAAATGTAAACCAAGCCGTAAGTCCAGAAATTCGTTCCGTAGGAGCAGTGGTT
>JAFXSU010000211.1 GCA_017525435.1 Victivallales bacterium | reverse complement strand
GTTCGCCTCTGTGAGTTCACCGGCCTTCAGGCGCGGATCGATATTGGCCTTCTCGCAGATCTGCTTGGCAATGGCAGGACCAATGCCATAGATGTACTGCAAAGAAATGACCGTCTGTTTGTTGTTCGGGATGTCAACACCAAGAATTCTAGGCATGTTTCAATTTCCTAAAAGGGTTGCTGTGCTCCGCCTCAGCAGGGCGGCTTGGGTGGATTGGGATTGGTAATTAGCCCTGGCGCTGCTTGTGGCGGGGATTCTTGCTGCAGATGACATAAATCACACCGCCACGCTTGACAATCTGGCAGTTGTTGCACATCCGCTTGACCGATGCTCTGACTTTCATGGTTGGCACCTCTCTTGTGGAGTTGAAGAATTTGGTGGACAACGACCCACCCTGATCTTTCCGGACTTGTGACCTGGAGCCGAAACCGCCGAACCCATGCCCGACAGCCTCCAGGAGCCTTTGTGTAGTTTCTGTAACCGAATGACCAATAGACCATTGCGCAGAAAGGCAATGTCGGCGGTGGCCGGAAACATCACACCGCCTGGTCAATCGACACGGAAATTCCTTTAATATAATGCCATAATGGAAATCTGCAACGCCAACCGGCGAAAGATTTCATGTGGGCGTTCGGAAAACGTTCAATATTATCTCCAAACGCCCAGCACCTCATAGTTCAAGGGTATCCCCCAAAGATGAAAGCTTGAGGAAAGGAAGCACAGCCAAGTTCATGACAAACCCAGCCGCCGGCAAGCTAGACAAGCAGAACTACTTCTTGCGGTAGGAGATACGACCTTTGGTCAAATCGTACGGGGAAATTTCGACCGTGACCTGGTCGCCCGGCAGAATGCGGATGAAATGCAGACGCATTTTGCCGGAGATGGACGCGATTACCTCGTGACCGTTCTCCAGCTGGACGCGGAAGGTGGTATTGGGAAGCAGCTCCTTGACGGTGCCTTCGACTTTGATGCAATCAGTTTTTGGCATATAGGGTTAGAATTTCAGGTTCCTTTTTGGTAATGAGAATTTGATGTTCAAAATGCGCGGAGAGGGAGTGGTCGGCGCTGCGCACCGTCCAGCGGTCCACGGGATCCACGGTGATTCGCCAGGTTCCGACATTGATCATCGGCTCGATGCAGATGATCATCCCCGCCGTGAGTCGAGGGGTCTTCCCGCTCTGGCGATAGTTGGGCACTTCAGGTTCCTCGTGCATCTTGCGTCCGCAGCCGTGCCCGACCATGTCGCGCACGCAACTGAAGCCAGCCGCCGCGGCCACTCGTTCCACCGCAGTGCCGATGTCGTTGACGCAGTTTCCCTCGCGTGCACGCTCGATGCCCGCTTCGAGCCCCTGCTGTGTGACCCGCATCAGTTCGCCGGGCAGACCTTCCGGCTCCGGGAAACCGGCGCAGACGGTGCGCGCGGTATCTCCGAAATACCCGTCAATGTTCACCACCACGTCCACCTTCACCAAGTCTCCAGGGGCGATAATTCGGTCCGGCCGACCGATACCATGGACCACTTCATCGTTCACAGAGACGCAGATCTGCCGCGGGAAACCATGGTACCCCAGGGAGCCCGACACCCCGCCGCTCTCGCGGATGAAGACACCTGCCAGATTGTCGATGTCCAGCGTGGACATCCCTGGTTGAATGGCCTCCGCAACGCGGTCACGCACTTGGGCGGCTGCACGGGCGGCCTGACGAACCTTCTCTACTTCAGCGGAGGTATAGATGTGGATGTTTGGAGTTCTAAAGTGAAACATTAGCCGTCAAATGACACGACCTAAAAACGATTTCAGCCTTACGTTTTCAGCCAGAAGCCTTAAATGCCCATTACCTGACAGAGATGCGCGAAGTTATGCTCGATCGGCGCATCTTCAATGGCGACAGTGATGAGTTCGTTGCGCTTGGTGTAGTAGTCGATGAGCGGGAAAGTCTGCTCGTCATAGACCTTCAGACGGCCCAGGACGGTCGCCTCGGAGTCGTCAGAACGCTGGTAAAGCGGAGAGCCGCATTTGTCGCAGACATTCTCCACCTTCGGGGCGACATCGTTGATGTTGTAGATTGCCCCGCACTCCTTGTTGGTGCAGAGGCGGCGGCCGGTCAGACGCTTCATCAGAATCTCGCGTGGAGCGTCGATGAGAACGGCTCCGCCCATTTGCAGACCGGTCTCCTTCAGGATTCCGGTGAGGCTTTCCGCCTGGGCGACCGTGCGGGGATACCCGTCCAGCATCACGCCCTTTTCCTGAACGTCCGCCTTCGCCAGACGGGCGCGCACCATTGCGGTCACGATGTCATCGGAAACCAGTGCGCCGGTGGCAATCAGGTCCTTAACGGTTTTGCCAAGCTCGGTGCCGGCTGCCATTTCGTCCCGCAGGAGCTGTCCCGTGGAGATGTGGATCACTCCTTGCTTTTCGCAGAAGAGGTCGCCAAGCGTGCCTTTGCCGGCGCCGGGTGCGCCGAGGAAGATGTAAGTCTTTGCCATAATTGGTTGTCTCCAAAGGTGGAAAAAAGGGACATGGAACGGAGGTGAAAACTGTAACTTGTTTAATGTAATGCAAATCTCAAGATTTGTGCAGAATCCTATTGAAGATTTTGCGTTTTTGGAAATAATATTGTTGACTTGTCAATACTTTTCTTAAGGGATTTATATCTTTAACTTGTCTGTTTTCCGAAAGATTTATGGGGCATGCGGGACAAGGGAATCGAAAACTCCCGCCCCATTCGTCCTACGGGGCTCAATTGTCCCATTTATCCAAGTTGGCAAGTTAAAGATATAGTTCCCTTTTATAGCGTAAATCATACGGAACAGGCAAAGGGATGATTCCGTGCCTCTAGGCGACGTGGGGGAACAATATGGGAGAGGCAAGCCTCGCCGACCGCTGAAAGGCCATGTAGGAGTATTCCAAAAATGTTCTGGTGGAATTACTGCCATTTCAGGCAAAATTCCGATAATTGTGCTATAGTAAAAAACATGTCAGTTTCATTTAGCCCAGCGACATCGCATGAAGCAAATAGGCAGCGTTTATTTATAGTCCATTGTTATCCACGAGTTAGATGAAACCATTTGTCTCCATCATAGTCGCCTGCTGCGATGTGGAACCATTTGTCCGAGAATGCCTGGACTCCGTACTGACACAGCCGTTCCGTGAGTGGGAATGTCTTGTCGGCGTAGAGACTTCCAAGGACGACACCGAAGCTATTGTTCGCGAATACGCCGCAAAGGATTCCCGCTTCAAGGTTTTCACCGGCCCACGCAGCGGCTCCTGTTCCGCCTCGCGGAACACGGGCATCGACATGGCGCAGGGCGAATATGTCATTTTTCTTGATGGCGACGATTCGATTTCCGAAAATTCCCTCCAGCGGCTTCACGACAAAATCATAACGAGTCCCCATGGCGACATGTATCCCTGTGCCTTGAGAGTGTTTCGTAGCCTGCAAAAAATGAATGGCAGTGACTCCGATATGGTTTTTGACGCCTATCCAGACATGGCGATGGAAACAAGTGGCACAGAAGCAATCATCTTCCACCCCCGTCCAATCATAGGCTCGCATTGGATGATGCAGCTGTTCATCTTCAAGAGGGATTTCCTCAAGCAACATGACCTAAAATGCATTCACGGCATAAATGGTCAGGACTATGTATTCTTCCATCAAGCAGTATATTTTGCCAAACACATCATACCATTGCATGAGGCCTACTATAATTATCGAGTCCGCCCTGATTCCGTTGCGCACTCGTTGACTCCCTATAATGCTCCCGAAAGATTCTACCATAGCCTGTCGATTCGCTTCCGTGCGCTAATGATGTTCTATTCCACGGTGTCGAAAGCGGATGATTTTGATCATCGCGTTGCGGCAGCCTGGGGGAGATCCTGGATTGGGAAAATTTGCTTCGAATGGTTCTTTCCCATGCGCATAAGCAAAGTCCCCAGGCAACGGCGGCTTGAAACACTCAAGGAATTGTTCGCAGATGGATTTGAAACCTTTGAGAAGCTCCGCAAGGCATCATTCCTGTCGGCAAGAGTGACTGGCTGGTGGATTCGTGTTTTCGTAACCCATCCATTCTGGCGGGGAACGGCGGAAGTGTTTTTCAAAGCCTATTTCGCCCTGCATCACTTCAAAAACTCTTTCAAAAAACAGAAGGATGTTATGGAATGAGCCATTTCCCGGCCATCGTGAAGCTGCTCGCCTGGATGAAGCTGCTGGTCCTGAAAATTCTGGTATGGAAATTCTCCATCCTGTGGCCATGGCGCAGACGCTTGAAACGTGTCTTAATCATCGAACCATTCCATCTGGGGGACATCCTGACCCTCCTGTCGCCAATCCAGAATCTGTGCGACTACTACCACGACAGAGGATATGAGATTTCCATCCTGATTCCCCCCGCCGCGCAGCCGCTGGTGGAAGCGTGCCCCTTGTTTGACCATGCACTAGGTTATCATATACTGCGCGGCGATTTCACTTTCAAAAAAAAGTATGAATTGTATTGCAAACTCTACAACGATCGATATGAAGTCGTCGTCAATCCTTTTTTCTCGCCTGACAAAATCTTCTCATTCATATCCACTATTGCAGTGCTTTGCAGGCCGGCCTTCAGTTGCGCGATGATAAACAACACGGTCGTGCCAATGCAAATGACGCCCCTGGAACAGTATCTATATATGGACAGATGGCGCAAAAGATACACGACATTTCTAGAAGACCATTCTCGCTCTTTTTTCAAGTATATTCATGATTTGTGTGAAAATGTCTGCGGGATGTCATTCCCGCTGACGCTCTATTCACGCGGATTCGGCGAACTTCCAAAAATGTCATTGCCCTCCGCGTATTATGTCATTGTGCCGGGCGCAGGCACCCGTCGCCCATGGCCGATGAAACGAATGGCGGAATTGATCACTAGAATCCATCAGAGATGGCCGGAACTCATGCCCGTCCTGACCGGAGGCAAAAGTGAGCAGAAACTGGGTGACGAGATCCGCCAGCAGTTGCCGGACGGACTCCAGGTGATTGACATGATCGGGCGCAGCACGCTTTTGGAACTGACCGCCATCGTCAAAGGTGCCCGCTTTGTCGTCTCAAATGATACTGGCACCGCCCATCTCGCCCCGCTCTTCAATACGAAATCCGTGGTGATTTCGGGTGCCTGGCACATCGGGTGGTTCCACCCAAACCCTCTCTATGTCAATACAAGATGCATCTTGCATCCGAAGGACTGTGCGGGATGCGGCTGGACGCCATGCCCTTATGCCACGGACGGCATTGACCTGTGCATCGCGGAAATCACAGTTGACGAGGTCATGGCGGAAATCGAACGGAGCGAAATTCGCAATCCTTGAGGCATTTGAGGAAAGGCTCCCAAAAGTCAAGTTTGGGATATGGCATCTGACAATGCCTGCTCCTTCACTTCCCCAGGCAGGATTCCTTCAGCCAGCGACGCAGGGCCAGGCCGGGAGGGAGCAAGCCGGGAAGATGGATGAGCATCCACCAGAACCCCTTCGCCGCCGTCCGAACAATCTCCGGTTCTTTTGCGCGACGGGAAAGCTGCTTTAGCTCTTCCCGACGAGACGCTTTTGAAAGACCAGGGTTACAACAGATGGCTTGTGCCTCCAGAAAAAAGCACCGGGCGTCCAGCTGCGCCCGCAATTCCGGACACGAGGCCTCCAGGCCACTTTGCAGGAAAAGCCTGCGCTGCTCACGGCATCGCAGGAACCAGCTTCGCACATGGGGATAATCCATTTGGTTCTTCCGATAGAAACCCGTGCTCAAGGAGGTGTCCAGACGAAGATAGTCATACAGTGGCGTATCCACCGCAGTGACACAATCGCAGCGCAGCAGATATTCCTGAAGAAACACCTCGTCTTCACAGACCAGAATTCCCTCGCAGAATCGTATATTATTCTCTTCCAGCAAGTCGCGCTTTAATAAGCACAGTGGCAGATAGGCATGGACGGTGTCCGTGTTCATCAGCAGCGGCACAAAGAGCCGCTTCAGGATATTCTCCCTTCCACGAATGGTTTCCATTCCATTGGCAACCGGGAACACCATCTTGACATTCCTCCCGTTCCGATGAATGTCATTCAACGCGCAGCAGCTCAACTGCGCATCCTCCCGAATGGCGTTGTCATACAAAGTCTGGTAGAGTTCCGGATGGACATAGTCATCGGAGTCGCAGAAGGCGAGCCACTGCCCGCATGCCAGTTCCAGGCCACGGTTGTAAGCCCGGCACGCGCCATGATGCCCTTCGGAAACCACCTTGATTCTCTCCGGCGCACGTTGCTGGAACTTCTGGCAAATCGCCAGGGAGTCGTCGGTCGAACCATCATCCACCAAAATCATCTCGAAATCCCGGAAAGTCTGCTGCCAGACGGATTCCAGCAGATTTTCCAGTCGCTCGGCCGTGTTATAGACCGGGATGACGATACTGAGCATGGGCGTGGTGTTCATCGGCCGACTTTTTCCTCTTGCAAGCGGCCCCGGGTCTCCACATGTCGTTTCATCAGCGTGAAATAATTCGCCACATGCCTGATCTCCGGCGGAATTTCAGCATTGGAGAGGATGGCCGCATACGAATCCTTGTCTTCAGGGGCATAGCCGTGCATGCCGGCCAGGGGCCTCACCCCCATATCCGACGGCACGATTTGCACCCCCGGAGCCACCAAAAATATCGCCTCGCCAAAATAGCGATCTGCCCGGTAAATTCCGTAGGTGCACTCTTCGGCCTCCGAGAGCCAGTGCCCGCATTCTTCAAACGGTTTGAGCGCAGACTTGATGGCGGCTTCGGCGCGGGCGGATAAGAAATTCACGCGGAGCATCGTGGAGTCATAGCATGCCCCATAGTCCTTCCCGAAGACCAGTCCCGTGGCCTCCACCGCACTCATCAGGTCAACGGTGCGCGTCAGCGGGCTCATGCCGTGGTCGGAAATGACAGTCAGCCGCATTTCCAGGCCATGCGACCGGCACGTTTTCAGAAGTTCATCTGCCTCTCCACGATACCACTCCAGCTTCGCCTGAATCACCGGTGCCTGCGGACTGGGGGTATTGTGGAGAATCGCATCGAGCTCCGCCGTGTAGATGAAGAGGAACTCCGCGCCCTCCGCCACTGCCGCACGCGCGGCGGCCAGGTTCCGACGGTCCCCAAGCCGCCAATCCGAGATGTGGTAGCGGATGCCACTGCGAACCAAGAGGTCCGCCAGATTCTCGACCGTCTCCATGCCCCCCGGCACAAAGAGATCCTTCTTTTCACAGTAGTCCAGGCTCGCCAGTTTCGTGAATGGCACCTGGTACAATTGGAAATAGCCGGTGAAACCATAGAACCTCCCCAATAGTCGGGAGAGGAGATTCCGCACCCGCCCGCGATTCCATAGGCCCGACGGCTTCATCAACGGCCCCAGCCAACGGAACAACCGAAATGGCGAATCTTCAGGTGCATAGCGGAAAAGCCCCAGATGGCCATGGACGGCAGGAACTTGTCCAGAAAGGATGGTCGGGATGGCAGAACTGGAATAGCCGAACTGCATTCCGACAGGCTGGCGGAACGGCAGAAGGTCTTGCAGAAAATTCGTCTGCCGAACAACCTCCCAACCCAGTGCGTCGATGAACCAGAATATGGTGATTTTCCTAGACATTGGACTCCAAGGCCTCAGCGGATTCTACGACCGCAGGCTCGGCGGGTTCGTCGACCGCAGGCTGATCTGTTGCTTCGTCGGCCACAGGCTCAGCGGGTTCGTCGTAGGCCGCCCGTTTCTCTGCCTCTTCCTGTTCCAGAAGTTCTCGCCAATGGCGGTTCAAATAGCTGAGAAGCGCAAAGAAAACCATCAGCCAGATGAAATTCATCTGCTGTTTCAGAACCCATTCCAAAAACGATTGGGCGTAGATTGCCAGAAGCCCGCCCAGCAGTCCAGCCGGGATGAAATAGAGTTGAGAATGTCGTAGTCGCCAAAGGAGAAGAACGCAGACCACGAGATAATAGCCAAACCAGGCCAATAACGCAAGCAGGCAGGGAATCCCGCATTCCGCAGCCACCAGGAGATAGACGGTCTCCACGAGCCCGTCTTTCCAATCCTCCGTGGCGCCTGGACGTTCGTCGCGGAACTGGCTGTATTGGTATGGCGGGTTGATTTTGACTCCCCAGTTGTTCAGACCGACTCCGAACAGCGGCTCATCGCGGATCATGTTGACTGCAGCCTTGCTCAGGCGCACACGCGCCGCCCACGAGGCCTCGGAAGCGCTCTCGAAACGCTGGTAGAGCTTCGGCAACATGTAGAGCATTCCCGCCGCGGCAAGCACCACCACCACCCACAGAAGCCCGGCCTTCCGGGGAGTGAAATTCACGCAAATGGAACAAAGGACGGTGAAAAGCGCACCGACTGTGAAGCATACCGCGCTGCCGCGGGAGAGACTCCGAAACACGGAGAATGCGGCTAGCGCACAGATCAGCAGAGTCAGGCGGCCGCCCCGTCTGCCAGGCGTCTGGTTGAAATAGCGTGCCAGAAAAAGGGTCGCCGGCAAGGTCATGAACATCGCCATGCTGTTGTGGTGGGGAAACAGCCCGCGAACCTGGTAGTAACCCTGGAAATGCTGTCCGAGAATGACAAACAGGTTCACGATTACCAACAAGGCGGCGGCATTGAACACCACCGAGAAGTCGCCGTGGCTGTAAACCAGATATCCGTAAACCGCCAAAAACACCACTAGCATCATCAGCATTTTCCACGCCTCAAACCAGCTGAAAAGACTGTTTGCGGTCTGGGCAAACGATGGCAGGGAGAGCAGAAAATAAAGCCAATACAGCCGGGAGCCGGTATCCGGGGCCACGTATAGCTGCCCACGCAACACCGCAAAGGCGATCAGCAATGCCAGCGCCACAAGATAAACCAGGGAAACCTCCATCCCCCGGCTTGTGCCGCGATAGGCATCGTTCGAGAAGAAATTGACCGCCGTGGCATCGAAAACGGCCACGGAGACCAACACGCCGAAAAACAATGTCCACCGCAACAGGCGCCGCTCCATCAAGAGCAAGAGCACGCCCACGGGAAGGCATAGCATCGCGAAGCTGAAAACCAGATACTTCATCGTCGTCTTCCGAGATGGACCTTCTAGAAGATGTCTTTCACGGAATGGATGAGCTGGATTGTCGGCATCAGCTTGCGGATGAACACATTGTATTCCGAAATGTCATCATGCGGAAGATAGACGATGTCCCCCGCACGCAACCGAACATTCGGCCTCTTTCCCTGCAGGATTGCCCCGAGATCCACCTTGTATAGCTCGGGCACGGAAAAATCTCCGCGGATGACGATGGCGTGATCCCAATAGGTCTCATTCGGTCCTCCGCAACTAGCCAGCAGCTCCAGAATCCCCATATTCCGGTTCCAGATAATCTTTTGGGGATTTCGGACATCGCCGAGCAAATAGACCACGCTGTCGTCTCTCGGAGCGATATACACATAGTCGCCCTTGCGCAATTCGACATTGTGCAAGGGGTCGGCGCACCGGATGGCGCGGTTGAAATCCACCGGAAGCACCTTTCCGTCTCGCACAAAGAGCGAATGGCTCAAGTCGGCCGCGTCCTCCCATTCTCCGCCGTAATTTCGGACACTGGCACCGCCAGCCAGGGCATAGAGGTCGGTCAGCCGCATCCCGGTGTTGATGACGAACATGCCATTCTTGTTGATGGCTCCGGCGATGGTCGCGGTCTCGGAATGGATGGTCGCCGGCGAAATACCCACCTTGGGATTTACAATGTATTCCTCAAGTTTCTCCTCCAGGATCTCGGTCGCCTGCTCCAGCGTCAGCCCTGCGACCCTGACTTGTCCGACCAGCACCATGCCGATGCAACCGTCGGGCGTGACCATCGTGGTAGTCCCCACGATGTCCGGCTGGTTGTACACCCGTATGTGGAGCACGTCGCCGGCGTTGATGGTGAAAATCTGTTCCTTGTTGGCATACTCGCTCAGAAGTGCAGCCAGTTCTTCGTCACGCTTCGCCTCGCGCTCCGCCTTGCTCTGGCCGGACTCCTCTTCAAGTGTTGGCAAGTCCACCAGGTCCTTGTAATTCCTGGTAGCCCGATGAAAATAGCACCCCGGGCAAAGACACAGTGCCGCAAGGAGCAAGGAAAACACCGAAAACCGAATCATCGCTTCTCTTTTCATTTCACTTCCCTCCATCAGCAACTCGTGATGCGTCCACTCAGAATCGTCATCACCAGCAAGCCAACCTTCGACTGATTTTCCTGGAGCTGACGCACCAGCCGTCGCGGAGTCTTCTTCGCCCCCACAGCCAGTATGGCGCCGTCGCACATCATGGAAACCTGCCTCAGGAACATCCCATCCTGTGACAATGGCACATCC
The DNA here is from genome assembly GCA_017525435.1 of Victivallales bacterium. GTDB lineage: Bacteria > Verrucomicrobiota > Lentisphaeria > Oligosphaerales > Oligosphaeraceae > RGIG1601. Next base: position 19,047 of record JAFXSU010000211.1, on the reverse strand, counting down.
TGGACAATGCAGACCAGGTCGAACACCTTCTGGAGCAACAACAAGTCATGCCGCAGCTTCCTCTCTTCTTCGGACTCAAGGGAATGCAAGTTGGAAACCGGGAGATAGCCGTACCCCTTGGAATTGGAATAGACCGCAATGGCGGCTCGGTGCAGGTCACGATCCACCGGAATCTTGAACCCTTCCGCCTGGACAAGATTCAGCACCAGCACCTTGCGATCTCCCATCGAACAATCTTCAGCAAAGGCCTGGACGAATTCGGGGCTCAACTCACCGCCCGGCAGACTTCCCATCAACAGCGTTTTCGGCAAAGGCTTAACCATGTTGAACTGGTGCGAAATACCGCTAAAGAAAAGGCGTTCCGAACTGCCTTCCTCGAATTTCGAATTGGCCGTCGGATGAATGCCCAGGTAGCGCAGTCCGGAAAGCCCGTCGAGTTCCTCCTCGCTGACGACTTTTCCATAGAAATAGCCGCTGACAAGCAGCATCAGCGCAAATATGCCGGTGATTGCGACCGACGCCAGGAGCGTAACGGAGATGGTCTCCTTGGTAAATGGGAGCTTCTCTTTCGCATCCTGTGCGCGCTCCCCAATGAAGAGGTCGTTTTTGACCAGCGGCATCAGGTAGTTGATGTCCATGATCGTCTTGTCCAGCTTCTCCATTGACGATGCATATTTCTCCTGCTGGCGAATCAACTCCTGCCGCTTCGGATAATTCACAACGAAGCTCTCGAGGTCATTGTTCAGGCTGGCAACCAGCTCTTTCTGGACCTCGTAAACGCTACGCATCGATTCCAGTTCCTCGGAGACGCGGTCCAGTTCCTTGATCACCGCCGGGGCGCTTTCCAGAAATGCCATGTCCGCAACCCCCAGACCATTCTGCTCCAGGAACGCGTGGAATTCCTTCTCGGTCTCCTGGCGCCGGGTCTCCACGGCCTTCACTTTCGGATTCCGATCCGTGTACAGTTCACGAAGTTTCCGAAGCTCCTGCTCCAGCCCCGCCAATTCCGCCTGGTACTTGTGGATGCGACCGATATTGGGCAGCAGGCCAGGCAAAATGTCGACCCGGCTATCCTCAAGAGCCTTGTACTGCTGTTCCATTGAGCGCAACGCGGCTTCCTGTTTCGCCAGATTCGCACGCTCGCTGGTCAGACGATTCTGGAGAAACTCGTAGTTCTTCTCTGGAGCCAGAACAACCGCCTTCATCTCCACCTGCGCCATCTTGTCATTGTTCTCCTTGATCTTTGCCGCAAATTCATTGCGGTTCTGCTCCAGGACATTCTTCCAACTCTCAAGATAGGCCATGCGCTCGTCCGTATAAGCCAATGTACATAACTCCGCGAACATGTTCACGAACGCCACAGCGTCCTTCTCCGTTGCCGCCGACAACGAAACCACAAAATAGTTGGTCTGGCGGAAGGTCTGCTCAATCTGGATGTTCTTCGGACCAGTGTTGTTGTCCGTGTCCAAAGATGCATTCAGGCTTTCAATGAATTGATGCCGCACCGCCTCGCGCGCCAGAATGTGCATGACATACTTGTCGTTGTATGGCTGGACATTCTGGGTTGACTTGGGCTGGTAATGCAAGGCAACCTGCGCCGTAAAACGCGAAGTGCTGTTCCTGGCACGCAGGTAGAACATGGTGAGGAATGCCGCAGCCACCAGGAGACCAATTGTCACCAGAAGCACGACATGCGAACTCAGAATCGACTTGCAGGCTCGCTGGAGTTCCTCCAGACGCTGAAGCTGCCGTTCTTCATTTTCCTTGTAAGTATCCATATTTTATATTGCGATTCGTCAGGACAAGTCATTCCTTGCCCAATGCCCACGAATTTCAAAAGATGTGGAAAAATGGAAAAAACACCCGAAAAATTTCTCAAAGATTCCTGCAAACTGGCAGAAAAATGACTCAAATTCTTCAAAAAAACATGAAAATGTTTAATATAATCTAATTAGTTGGTATTTCAAGTCAAAACAGATAATTTTGTCAAAAATTGTCGCAAATTGACATGTTTTAACGGTTTTTTTCATATTTTGTCATACATTAAACCCGCCTTGCCAATGCATTTCCTATTATGCATTATATTATATGATTGGTTTTCGGGCGGGCAACTTGCACTGTGTCTTTCGGCGGTTGCTCTGATAAAAAACGAGCTATTTACCATGTCTTATCAAAACGATTCGATTTCCAATATTGTTAATTCCCTGCTGGCGGACTTTGACGCACGTCGCGATCTGGGGAACCGCCACCACAACGCGCTTCGGATGTGGGCATGGCGTTTCACGGTCCGCTTTTCCTACTTCATCAAGCGACTCTTTGACCTGGTCGCCTCCATTGCGGCATTGGCGATTCTGGGGCCTTTGGTGTTTATCCCCGTGGCCATTGCCATCAAGCTCGACTCGCCTGGACCGGTCTTCTATGTCGAAACGCGAGTCGGCAAATATGGGCACCATTTCCGCTTCTTCAAATTTCGAAGCATGCATGTAGGGGCAGACAAGTTGCTGGCCGATTTGAAAAACCAGAACGAGTCTGCGGACGGTGTGACCTTCAAAATGAAAAAGGACCCCCGGGTCACTCGCGTGGGACGTTTTATCCGGAAATTCAGCATCGACGAACTGCCTCAGTTGCTGAACATCTTGTTCAACGACATGAGTTTCGTCGGGCCGCGTCCCGCCAAGCCCAACGAGGTATCCATCTACAACCCCGACGACCGCAAGCGCATGAATGTCAGACCCGGCCTGACCGGCGTCTGGCAGGTCTCCGGCCGTAGCGACCTCCCGTTCAAGAAACAGGTCTATCTGGATAAGGAATACATCCAGTCCTGGAGCATCAAGCAGGACATCATCATCCTGCTCAAAACCATTCCCGCAGTATTCACGGGCAAAGGAGCCTACTGACGGGATGAAGGCGTGCATCTACATCGGAACCCCCTGCCTGGATTGGTGCAGAAAATACTTTCCAGACAAGCCGCCAGGAGAACTTCCCATCGCCGGCAAGGAATGGTGCGCCTATCTGCTCGACCTCTGTTCTATGCTGGGCGACATCGACAAGCTGTACATCGTTGACTGCTATCCGGCCGAGCGTCTGTCCTCCCTGTCGAAACGCAGTGGCTACTGGTCCACCAAGCTGACCTATCTTTCGCCCGCGTTCTGCCCATCGCCCACAGAACTCCTTCAGGCACAGCCGCGCATCCCCTGCACTCCGGAAGAAGGGCTTTTGCTCTTCTGGGGCATGCCCCTGCCGAAACTCACTGTTCCAGAAGACCTCCTGCGGGACCTGCGCCCCGCCAACCCCGCCGCCCAGAATCTCCCCACCGGAGTCTATCTGTGGCGAAACGGAAAATTCTATGAATGCGCCTGCCCGCTCCACCCACTCAACGACATCGAGAATTATTTCGAGTTGAATTTCACCCTGCTGAAAAACCCTGGCATCTACACCCTGCCCGGATACACCGACCAGAAGGACCAGGGCATTGGACGGAACATCACCATCCTCCCGAACTGCACACTCGAACCGCCGTTGATCATCCAGGACAACTGCTACCTGGGCCGAAGCCTCACGCTGACCAACGGAGTCATCCTCGGAAGAAACACCCTGCTCGATGACTACACCACCGTCAAGCACTCCGTTATCTTGGACAACACCTACCTCGGCAGCCGAATGTACCTGGAGGACAAAATCGTCTGCGGAAACCGTGTGATTGACGTCCATAGCGGTGCCTTCGTTGACCTCCAGGAGGAGTTCCTGGCCATGGACAGCCGCCGGAAGCTCTTCGATCGCTTCCGAGTGGTCAGCATCCCGATTGCGGCAATTCTTATCATCAGTCTCCTGCCCTGGTTCTTGCTTGGGTGCTTGTTCAAAACCTGGCTGGACAAGGTTCCCTTCTTCCATCTGCTCTTCCGCGTCTATCCGAAATGTTGGGGAGTGCTGGTCTGGAAAACCAACCTTGTACGTGTCGGAGCAAAAGACCCGGACTACGCTTTCCGCTTCCTGGACCGATACCTGCTGCCCTATGACGAGAAGACGCTCGAACAGGGCGATGTCTATTACCAACAGCACCGCACGATTTCCATGATGGTCGGCGTAGTCTGCCGTAGCCTGCTGAAGCGTCTCTTCCAGCTTTCCGAGCCACCGCCCGACACACCTGACGAATTGCCGCCGAAATTCCGCTCCTCCACACCAACGACGGAGACGGACATCGAGCCTTCGTCGGCCTCCGAAAGCGACAATGCCATTTCGACACCCCCAAAATGACCGCACCACGACGCTACACCGCCCTACCCTGCCCCGCGCTGGAGGAAAAGCTGGATGCCGCGCTGGCAGACCTTGCTCGGGAGATTGACGCGCTTCAACAGCCGAAATTGGCCGCAGTCGTATTGGGTGGCGGGTATGGTCGCGGCGAGGGAGGCATCCTCCGCACTCCGACCGGCGACCGCCTCTACAACGACTTGGATTTCTTTGTCTTTGCACAGAATGCAACGCGCGATGAGCGGGTTCAGATTGACCAGGCATTGGCGTCGCTCGCCCCCAAATGGTCGGAAAAGCTCCAGGTCTCAGTGGACTTTGGACCAACGAAAAACCTCTCCGACCTGCCCAAGGTCGCTCGAACGCTGATGTACCAGGAGCTACTCCGCGGCTGGAAGCCCGTCTGGGGCAAAATCGACCTGTCATCTCACCTCCCCGCGTTGTCCGCTGACGAACTGCCCGTCACCGAGGCCATTCGGCTTTTGTTGAACCGAGGCATGGGACTGCTCCTGGCAGGAGAACACCTCGCCGCCAACAGCAACGAACAGGATTTCATCGCTCGCAATATGCACAAGGCACTGCTGGGCTGCGGAGACGCATTGTTGCTTGCCAATGGACGCTACGCCTGGAGTGGCGCCGAGCGCCTGGCCGCCATCCAGAACCTAGCCCTCCAGCAGAACCTCCCCCGCGATTTCGTCAACGGCTACGAGAGTGCCTTCCGTTACAAACAGGAACCCACCCCGCAACTTCCCGATGATCCATGGGAGTTCTGGCACCGTTGCCGACATCTCTGGCTTTGGACTGTCCAGATCGTGGCAGGTCAGGCAGATTCAGATGCGAATCTCGTGCGAATTGGCCTCCATCGAACCGCCATCGCCGAACGGTCGTTGCGTAATTTCCTTCGCTGGACATTGCGTGCCAGGCGGCTTCGCCCGCCACGTATTGCCTTCGACGCTCCTGTCGTCACCCTTTTGGGAATGCTCTACACCGAACTGCTTCCAGAGGCAACGGCATATCCCGTCCCCACTAATCTGCTTCGTCTCTGGCAGTTCTTCAACTGATTCTCCACTAGCAAAATGGATATCGAAGTCCACAGTGAACTCATTGGTGAAATCCTGAAATTCACCCTGAAGGGAAAGCTTCTTTCCAATGATGCAAAAGTGTTCGCCGATACCCTCCAGAATCAGCTTCAGTCGCACCAGAAGTTGCTTTTCGACCTCGGCGGCATGACCGAAATCGACTACGACGGTCTTCATGCGCTGGTATCGTCTCTACAGTGGGCATGTCTCAAAGGCTGCATCGTCAAACTGGCGGCCATCCAGCCTGCGCCGCGCATTCTCTTCGACATTACACGCGTCTCACAGGTCTTTGAGTGCTTCCCCACTGCGCAGGAGGCCCTAGGCGTGCTCCTGAAAATCGACGACAGCGCCACCTCACTATGAACCACTTGGTCAGCATCCTGGTTCGCTCCAAAAACGACGAAAAGTTCGTCGAGGCGTCCTTGCGTGCCATCTTCGACCAGGAGTGCGAGACACCCTTTGAGGTAGTCTGCTGCGACGACGGCTCAAGCGACCGCACTCCGCAGATCATCGCCGCCTTTCCGAAGGCCATCCTCCTCCCCTGTCCATCCGGCGAATACTATCCAGGGCGGCGCCTCAACTATATGGTCGCGCATAGTCACGGCGACCTCATCGTCTTCAACAACGCCGATGCCATCCCGCAGAACCGCCACTGGCTCCATGCTCTCATCGCACCCTTGCTGGCAGGAACGGCTGACGCCGCCTACGGCAACCAGCTTCCACGCCCGGATGCGCAGTTCCTCGTTCGCAAAGACCATCTCCGCGCCTTCGGAGACGGGAAGACTTCCGCCAAATGGCATTTCTTCTTCTCGCTGGCCACCTCTGCCGCATGGCGCAAGGACTTGCTGGAAAATCCTTTCGACGAACAACTTCGCTATTCCGAGGATGTCGAATGGGCGCATCGGCGCAATCTCCGTATCGCATACGTGCCCGAAGCGCAAGTACAGCATTCCCACAACTACACCCTCGCGGAACTCCGGCGGCGTTTCTTCGGAGAAGGTCAGGCCGACGCGCGAATTTTCGGACCCACGCCACTTTGGCGAGAATTGGCCGCTGCCACGATGGAGACTCTGCGCGACTTCGCATTCCTGCTTCCACGCCCCGCTGGCTGGAAAGAACTGCCCATTGCACCTGTGAGACGGTGGACGCAAAGATATTACCACTGGAAAGGAGGGCACGCCGATGACCACGCTTAAAATCGCCTATGTGGTTCGGCGCTTCGCCTTCGACGAATGGGGCGGAACCGAGTCCGTCGTCTGGAATACCGCCCTCCAGCAAAGCGCCATGGGACTCGTCCCTGAAATTCTGGCAACTGCGGCACTTGCCACAACCGGCGAGGAACTTCGGCAGGGCATCCGCATCTGCCGATTCCCCTACTGGTATCCTTATTTCCCAATGACGGACGCAACCCGTCTCGCCCTCGACAAAAAAGGCGGAAATCCATTCTCTCCCAAACTCTTCCAGGCATTGCGAAACGGCGGTTATTCGCTGATTCACATCCACTGCGGAGGACGACTGGCGGTGCAATGCGCACTGACCGCGAAACGCCTTGGCATCCCCAGCGTCATCTCGCTCCACGGCGGCCATGCGAAAGTCCCGCCAGAGGAACTTCAGAAGATGCTCGCCCCCACCCACGGCAAGTTCCACTACGGGGGACTCATTGACCGGATGGCTGGTCTGCGGAAAGACGCCTTGGCCGAGGTATCCGCCGTCATCTGCCTCAGCCATGCCGAGCGCTCCGCCCTGGAAGAACGACTTCCCAACCAGCGGATTGTCTATCTTCCCAATGGCGTGAACTGCCAGGAGTTCCAAACCAAGCCGTCGATTTCCCCGCGAACCGAATGGGGCATCTCGCCAGAACGTCGGCTGATGCTCTGCATCTCACGCATCGACTACCAGAAAAACCAATTGATCCTGCTGGAGGCATTGGCAAAACTGCCCGACACCCACCTTCTGCTCGTCGGTCCCATCACCTCCCAGACCTATTATGAACAATTGATTCAAAGGGCACGAGAACTGGATGTCACCAGCCGGCTGACTGTCATTCCTGGACTGCCGTCCGACGACCCACGGCTGAAGGCAATCCTGCACGAGGCCGATGTCTTCGTGCTCCCGTCCCTCCACGAGCCCTTCGGCATTGTCGCACTTGAGGCCTGGGCCGCCGGTCTCCCCGTGGTAGCCGCACGCGTCGGTGGATTGCCGGATTTCATCGTCCACGAACGCAATGGCCTGCTCTTCAATCCGAAGGACAGCACGGAACTCACCGCACAAATCATGCGTCTTCTGACGGACAACGACCTACGCAACACATTGGTCACCAATGCGCTGGCGGATGTCAACGACTTTTCCTGGACGAATCTCAGCAAACGGCTGGTCAAGCTCTACCATGAATTGCTCAATGCCTGACTGTAACATCCTCTACATCGGTGGGCCAACCGGCTTCGCCGGCGGCATCGAGCGATATGCCTGCCAGACCGCATCGCTTCTCCGAAGCAGTGGCTCGCATGTGACTTGGTGCGGGTTCGGCGAAGATGTCCGTGACAGCCAGATATTTTTGAGCGCCTTCGACCGTTCTGCCAACTTGGAGCAGGTTCTGGCCGAACCCGACAACTATGCTTTGGTTGCCTTGCACAAGCTGCCAAATATCAACACTTTGAATGCGTTGCGGGAAAAATACGGCGAACGCCTCGTCTTTTGGGCACACGACCACGACCTCTACTGTCCCAGAAGACACTACTACACACCATTCGGTCGCGCCAACTGCCATCGCGCCTTCGCCCCCTTGCGGTGCTGGCTCTGTTCACACGTCACCAGACCACATAACTGGAACTCCCTGCATTCAGACCATTTTGCATTGCTTAGCGAATTAAAAGACCATCATGCCGTGGTTCTCTCCGATTTTATGGCGAAGAATCTTCAGAAGAATGGTTTCGATTCCCAAAGGACACATTTAATTCATCCGGCAATCCCAATATCTGATTATAATAGCAACTTATTAAACATAAAAAATTTAAATATAATTTTTATCGGCCAGCTCATCCGTGGAAAGGGTGCAGATCTTCTGCTGGAGGCACTCGCAATCTTGCGAATCCCCTGGCACGCCAAAATCGTCGGGGACGGTCCTGACCGCCCGTTGCTGGAAAACCTGGCAAGCCGTCTTGGCATCCGTGACCATCTGGAATTCACCGGCTGGCAGGAAAAGCCAGAGGAACTTCTACCGCAGAGCGATGTGGCGGTCTTCCCCAGCCGTTGGCAGGAGCCATTCGGTCTCGCAGGCGCCGAGGCACAGGCGCACGCTCTTCCGGTGGTCGCCTTCGATGTCGGTGGCGTCCGTGAATGGCTGGAGGACGGCGTCACCGGCTTCGTGGTCCCTCCGAAGGACACCCAGGCAATGGCCGACCGCCTGGCAGAACTCTTCCAAGACCCCACGCTTCGGCACTCCCTTGGCGAGAATGCCCGCCGACACATGCAGGAGCACTTCTCCCCGAAACATTTTCTGGATTCTTTCCAACAACTGGTGGAGGCGGTGTCGCAATGAAAATCCTGCTCTCCTGCGTGCCATACGACCACGGCAAATCCGGCATCTCCGTATATCTCCACCATCTGACCGCCGCCTTGACCGCCCTGGGGCACGAGCTGACATTGATTGTGGAGGCAGACGCTGACGAGGCCTTCCCCAATTACCCCAAGGTCATTCTGCCGAATTTCTGCCGAAGACCGCTTTGGTCCATGCTCTACCACCTATTTGTGCTTCCATTCCGGCTGCGCTTCAAGGAGTTCGACATGGCCATCCTCGGCGCCGCCAACCGCCGTGCCTTCTGCCGTTACCCCACCTTCACGGCCGCCGTGGTCCACGACCTCTCGCAATACCATGTTCCCGCAAAATATGACATTTTTCGGATGTTCTACATCAAATGGCTGCTTCCGCATTACGTGCGCAAGGCGCAGGCCATTGTCGCCATCAGTCATGCCACCGCCGAAGATTTGAAACGCCACTGGAACATCCCCTCCTCAAAATTGCATGTCATCTACAACGGGCTCTCCGTCAGCCCAGTGGAAGGAACCTCCGTCCAGCCGTGGCTTCAGGCTCACGGCGTGAAACGCCCCTATATCCTCTATCTCTCTCGGCTGGAACATCCTGGCAAGAACCATGTGCATCTAATCCAGGCTTTCAATGCCCTTCTGCCCGAATTGGCCAGCCAGTTCGATCTGCTGCTGCCCGGTGCCGACTGGAATGGCGCGGAGGAAATCTACAAGGAGGCAAAGGCCTCCCGATATGCAAGCCATATCCACTTCCCCGGCTTTGTCGCCCCTGAACAACTTCCAGAACTCTATCGCGGAGCACAATGCTACATTTTCCCCTCCTTGGCGGAAGGCTTTGGACTCTCGCTCCTGGAGGCGATGCACTACGGCGTCCCCTGCGCATGCTCCAACACCACTGCGCTCGGAGAACTCGGAGCCGGTGCCGCGCTGCTCTTCGACCCCGAACGCCCGGAGGAAATCACCCAGGCACTCGCCGAATTGCTGGCCTCGCCGGAAAAATGCGAAGAACTCCGCCAGAAAGGCTACCAACGCGCAAGGGAGTTCACATGGGAAAATGCCGCACGGGAGTTTGCCACGCTCGACAGACGACCAAAAGTCTTCGGCGTCCCTTGCGACAATGTGACGATGGACCAGGCTCTCAAGCACCTTGATGTGCTTATCCATTCCCCCGCCACCGGCTTTGCGGCCTTCGTCAACGCCCATTGCCTCAATGTCGCCTGCAAAGACAACGAATATCGCGCCATCCTCAACCGCGCAGATGCCGTGTGGCCGGACGGCGCGGGAGTACGCCTCGCCGGACGACTTCGGGGCTTTCCCGTGCCATCCAACGTCAATGGCACCGACATGTTTCCCCTAATCTGCCAGCGCCCCTACCGCATCTATCTGCTGGGTGGAGCCCCTGGCGTGGCGGATGCTGCTCTGGAGAAAGCCCGTGCCAAATATCCCAATGCGCAGTTCGTTGGTTCTGCTCCGGGTTTCTTCGCAAATGAAACAGAAGAACGACAGGTCATCGACCAAATCAACGCCTTACAACCAGATATCCTGATGGTCGCCATGGGAGTTCCGTTGCAGGAAAAATGGATCGACCGCCATCGCAACGAATTGCACGTGGGCACGGCAATGGCCGTCGGCGGACTCCTGGATTTCGTCTCCGAGCGCATCCCCCGTGCGCCAAAGTGGATGCGGAGCCTGGGGCTGGAATGGTGCTATCGGCTCTGCCAGGAACCACGGCGGCTATTTAAAAGGTATATTCTCGGCAACCCCCTCTTCGTCCTGCGGTTGCTCCTGAACAAATAATCCCCGCATCGCCTTCGCACATTCTCCGAGACGAGTGCGCATTTGCGCAACCACCCGCTGGATTCGCTCGCGTTCAACGGCCGGTGGCGTTGAAAGAATCTCCGACAGCTGGCGGCGGATTTCCACAAAGTCGCAGTTCTCCACACTGCCGACCGGCTCGCGCCCAAATAGATGCATCCAGGTGGTGATTTTGCCACCACGGTCAATCCCGATGAAGGGCACTCCGGCATTCGCCGCAAAAATCAGCAGATGGAGACGGCTGCTGACCACCGCACGACACTGCGAAACGCATGCCTGGACTTCCGACGGAGAGGACGTCTCCAAACATTCGATTCGCCCAGGACAATTCACGCGCTTCGACAATTCCAGCATCAGTTTCTTGTCCGTGACTGGGTTCATCGGTATCAAAACTATCTTTATAGTATTGTCATCAAGTATATTATTCCATAATTCAACAATCCCATCCAGAGATTTTACTGCACGTTGCGCGGAAATGCAAAAGCCAATTCGCACAGTATCACTCGGCGGAAGTGGTGGCGTGGCAGAACTTTCAAGCAGTATGGCAGTGTCTGCTCCCACCAATGCCTCCGGAAAGCCACAGCGCCTCATCTCCACCTGGGAGTCCCTGTCCCGCAGCATGACCAGTCGGCAATTTTGCAACTCCCGCCCGATGTGCTTCCGTGTACGTGAAGCCAGCCAGTGCTCATATAAGGACACACAGTCGATGAAGTCCAAGGAAAGACACGTCAGGAATCGCAGCAATCCACGGCGACAGCCACCTGCCCGATAGAAGGCCGGATTTAGTTCAGCGCTCATCCCGACACCCCAGACGAGCGTCTTAACACCATTGCGACGAGCGACTTCCAATAGCCGAAGCGCGGTCTCCGGATAATCGGACAGCCCAGTCGCCCCAAACCACAGATAGGCGTCCTGCCGATGTACTTCGGTCACAAAGCCCTCCCAATCTGGATTTGGCTCAAAGCCATACAGGGGCACCGTTCGCACCTTCAGCAAACTGGCAGTCTCCTCTGGCCTGCGCGTGCAGACCGTCAATTCGCATTCCGGCAACACCGACCGCAATAACTTGACCACGCAGGCGACAATTGCCTCGTCACCGATATTGTCACACCCCAGCGGCACCCCGCCCAGCAGTATCCGCAACCTCTTCGGCGACTTTTTCGCTTCCGTACCAGCACTGACCGCCTGCTTTCCACAAGACCGTCTGCGAACAATGCCCGTCAGCACTGTCTTCACGCCGTGCAAAAAACCGGAGCGCCAGAGATGGAATCGTTGGCGACGCAAGGCCACGCGAAACGCGCCTGCCATTCCGACAGACGGAATCTTCCGCAGAAAGACATCGCGTTCCGATGGACGGCTCTGGGGTTGCCGAAGATTCGTCTTGCCGTTCAGAACCGCTGCCACCGGCACAGTATGACACACCAGTTTTTCCCGCGCCATTTCCAGCAAACGCCTTCCCTGAGCAGTATTGACTAGCATGACATTCAGAAGAACGCCAGCCTCGGCAGGCAGGAAACGTCGGTCAATCCCCCAAAAGTCCCCCAGGGTGAGATCGCCCATGCGCAAAGCCTGAGCATACGGGCAGGAATAGCATCGCTCTCGGTAGGTCAATCCATGGATGTATGCCTGCAGATAGACATTGCACCCAAAACCACCCGTGTAGTGAAATTCACGGCCATTCATCAGGCGCCCATGCAAGGCAAGGCCATGACGGTCACGGCAAGACAGGCTTTCGGGAAGATCCCCTTCCGTCTCACGGATGAACCCATTCAGGACATAGGGGGAAGGAACGCCATGGCAGATCAAATCCACCGCGTAAAACCGCTCGCTTTGCGACAACTCGCCCAGAAAATTCCTCAAGCCGGACACCTGGCAGGGTGTCCCGAAGAACAATACCGGCCCGCATTCGTTCGCCCGAAGGAGTTCACGGACCTCCGCGAAGGTTCCCCCGACATCGCTCCACACATATTTCGAGCCCGAAATCTGCCTCAGACCATCCAGAGTATCAACGCGGACATGATGGCACTTCCCATCGCGGAAGGCACAGCCGAAAACTTTTCCGCCTCGTTCCAGAACACTCTGCCCCAACGCACGCGCCGCTCCGCCCGAAGAACACTCCTCAGCCTCCGCCATGTCACGAAGCCAGCACGCATATCCCGTCAACGGATAACGCCCTGCAAAGCCTGTCACTTCGGGACAGACCTGGACGCATTTCCCGCAGTGGCGGCACTTCCCTTCATCCAATACTGGACGAATTTCGCCGGACGACTCCAGATGCCAATCCAACGCCTGAAAGGGACAGGCCTGGATGCATGCACCGCACGCCGTACATAAACTGGATTGACACGGTAGTTTCATAGCCTCATTGCGACGCCATGCACATGCCGGCGCCTTGCCAATAATGTAACCTCTCTTTCCCGACAATCCTCCGACATCCGCCAAATCGACATTATATTAATTCAAATTGCTATGTTCCTATAAGGGTACCTAACTGAGCTGTTTTTTCAAGAAGCAGGGTGACGGGGGCGGTGCTCTCCCGTAGAATTGTAAAACTGCAATTAGGCACCTTTGGATGGAACGGAGCGATCCAAATTGCCCGACACGAATGAAACGCAACACTATCGTCACCATCGGAGACCGCAACTACCTCTGGGGTCTTTTCCTGCTCATCGCCTCCGCACGCAAAACCGGCATGGAGGAACCATTCCTTGTTGGAACGCAGGGATTTACACCGCATGACGCGCATATTCTGGAGCAGCTGGGCAATGTCTCCCTCGTCTCCCTTGACCATGAAAAACGCTCGCTGACCTGCGGAAAGCCACAGGTGATGCTCCAGGCGCAGACACCATTCGTCACCTGGGCGGACTGCGATGCCTTTTTCACCGGAAATGTCTCCGCACTCCTCCCCCCCGCGAACCCCGACGAAATTCATTTCCGGCTGCGGTCACGCGAGGAAATGCTCCAGACTGCCTTCGTGAACCCGACCCGCAAGCGGACTGCCTCATCCCGCCCCAGATGCTTGAGGCGTGGCGAAGCGATCTTGCCGAAATCACCGGCGGAAAAGTCCTGAATTCACCACGCCACGCGACCACCGGAAGCGCCTGCTTCTGCGCACTGTCTCTGGCCACCCATCGGCGTTTTCTTGAAACATGGGAACAACTTGCCACCAAGGTCCTCCCCATGCGCAACAACGGCGTTGTCGATCGCACTCTGAAATTCTATCCGCAACTCGACGAAAGTACCCTTAACGCCTGTCTCAACTTCCTGCCAGATGCGCCAGAAGTGCAAGGGGAATACCAGTTGAACCGAGACCGTGCGCGACTCTTCATCCATTTCATTGCCCAGCCCAAACCTTGGCAGGGTTGGACACGCCGCGCCTTCCGTTTCTTCGATGAATATGTCGCTGTTGTCGAATGGGCCTGCGACCAGGGCTTTGACTTGCCCACGCCCTTCCCATACTGCCTCAGGCGCTCCAACAAAACATTCCTACGAATGCTACTGCCCTGGATGACGCTCAAGCCCAAGCTGGCAAAACGCCTCACGTGGCTACGATGACCGACCTATTGCAATGAAGCTTGATTTCGTAAAAAATACCAAAAGAAACATCGCCGCTTCGCTGACAAACAGCCTTCTGGGACTGCTGCTGCCGTTCATCAACCGCACACTTTTCCTGTGGCTGATGGCTCCGCAATACCTGGGACTGAATGGACTCTTCGGCTCCATCCTCGGCGTTCTCTCCCTGGCTGAACTGGGCTTTGGAACCGCCATCGGCTATTCCATGTACAAGCCCATCGCAGACGACGACCATGAACTGCTTTGCGCCTATCTGAACTTCTACCGGACGGTCTACCGCTGGGTCGGAAGCGTCATCTTCCTGGGAGGTCTTGCCTTGATCCCCTTCCTCCCGAAGCTCGTCCACGGCGACATTCCACCAGAACTTGATCTGCGAATCCTCTATCTCCTGCATCTGACCAACACCGCCGGAAGCTATTTCCTTTTTGCATACCGAGGTTCCATCCTCGGCGCGTACCACCGCTATGACCTCCTCACCAAAATCCGTATCTTCATCTCCCTCGCACAGTCGCTGACCGTTTTCGTCATCTTGTTCGCAACCAGAAACTACTACCACTATGTCATCGCCACCGTCGTTTTCACGATGGCCTCAAACCTGCTCATTCTGAGGCAGGCGAAAAAACTCTACCCGCATCTCGTCCCAAAAGGGAAACTCACCAGTGACCAGCGGCAGCGGGTTGTCGCCAACGTCAAGGACCTCTTCCTCCACAAGGTCGGAGGAACCATCTCCTACTCCTTCGACAACATCGTCGTCTCGGCCTTCCTGGGACTGACCGCCGTGGCCGCCTATGGGAACTACTTCTATGTCTTCACCGCCGTCTGCGGGCTCACTTCTGCCTTCTACGGCTCAATGCACGCCGGCATCGGCAACCGCCTTAATCTCGACAGCCAGGAGAAGAATTTCCAACTCTTTCTCAAAACCCACCGGCTCATCGCCATCGTCGTCCTCTGGTGCGCGACAATGATGCTGTCGCTCTTCCAGCCTTTCCTGCAGGTGTGGACCAACGGCAGACCTGAGCTCGAAAGGCATTTTCTCACCGCTGTCATGATGACGCTGTTCTTCCTGGTCCAGCAGTCCCGCCAGGCAGTGCTCACCTTCAAGGATGCCGGCGGACTCTGGCATCAAGACCGCTGGAAACCGCTGATCGCCGGAGTGTTCAACCTCACCCTGAACCTGCTATTCATCATCTGGCTGCCGACCCCTTACAAGCTGGACGGCGTTATCCTCTCCACCATCCTGGCCCATCTGTTTATTCAACTCCCCTGGGAGGCTCATATTATCTTCCACCACCTCTTCAACCCGAGCCAGGCCAGGCAATACTGGAAAGAACAGGGCCGCTTCGCCGTGCTGGCATGCGTCCTTTGTCCGCTCACCTGGGCAGTAACCTGCCATCTGCCTGGAGAAGGCTTCCTCGGCCTTGGCTTGCGCGCCGTCGTCGCCGCCAGCACTATCACCCTGCTCCTCTTGGCAATCTTCCGAAAAGACGCAAGGATGCTTTTCAATACCTTGAAACACAGCTCAAGCATCCATTGATCTGAATCCGTAAATTTGCGTAATGGAGTAGCGTCGACGCTTCGCTGACGGAATATGTTGTGGTAACGCCCCGTCACCACGGTATTAACTCACGGATTTAGGATAAAGATATAAGAGCAGTCGTGCATGGCTTATGTATGCACAGCACGCATAGCCAAATTGTTTTTCATGGGAACAGAGCGTGCAGCAACACCTCACTCCGCCAAGATGAGCCATGCGAAGGAAGAGGGGTCCTTGCCGTAGAAGATGCCTGGGGTCCATTCGAGGTAGCCGTCCATGGCCATAAGCTTATCCATGCTGATGTCAGGAGAGTCGTTGTCCGGCACCACGAACGATGCGCCAATGGACGCGCCGGCCTGCGGCGGCTCCAAGCCCAAAAGTTTCCATGGCACTGCGAACTCCATCGTGAGCGTGTCCCCAGAGACCTGCGAGGCCGCCTTTGCCTGAGACATGTATTGTGTTTGATTGTTCCAGGTCTGCACAAAGGCGCCGTCGTCATCTGCGCCAACCGCAAACTCCTGAAGCGCAGCCGAATCGTCTGCCTTGTCTGCAGGACCGCCCGTGCGCAAGGCGAACTGGATGGCATCGCCCTTCCAGACATCCGTACTACGCACAGGGTTCACATGGCAGTCGTCCCGTACTTTCGCCGAGACATAGAGGAACTCTTCGTCCCAGGCGAAGGCGACCTCGCAGGAGAGATCCGCGTCCCCGCCATAGGGATGTTTGGTGTATTTGGCCTTCTCCGGCGTGGTTTCGCCCAACCGAACAAGTTCACGGCCCGACCAATCGGCGAGGTCGCCGTCCACCACAATTCCCGTGGCCTTCCGCGCACGGTAGGAGGCCCTTGGCGGAGAAACGCGCACCTTCGCCCGACGGCTTGCCGCTATGACCAGCGCCGTGACCTCGACGGACTCTGCGGCCGCCGCCTCGTTCGCCACGCAAGTCACCGCGACGGACTGCCTGCCCTTTGACGGCACTCCGACGAAGCGCAGGAGGTCGTTCCTCCCGTCCGCCCGCGTCCAGCCTTCAGGCAATTGCAACATCGCCTCGACATCGCGTGCCGAGCAAGTATTGTTCGTCACCACGACCTCACAGGGGAACGCCGTTCCGACAAAGACACGCTCCGGCAGCTTCACCTCGACCTCCATGGCCTCCCGCGCAACCAGCTGAA
The DNA here is from genome assembly GCA_017525435.1 of Victivallales bacterium. Taxonomy (GTDB): domain Bacteria; phylum Verrucomicrobiota; class Lentisphaeria; order Oligosphaerales; family Oligosphaeraceae; genus RGIG1601. The sequence goes on along the minus strand of JAFXSU010000211.1, from coordinate 2,087 downwards.
GAGGAATGACCGACACGCCAGCCGTTCCGGCGGTCGTGATCTTTGCCTCGAAGAGTTCCTGGTCCGCACCACGTGGCAACTCCACCATGACGCTCCGCTCCCCTTGACCGAAGGGGAAATCCCGTCCGCCGACCTCGACTGACAGCCCCGCAGGGACTTCGCCGTCGCCAACCCACCGGAACTCCGCCTGCGGGAACTCGCCCGCCACCAATGGCACCTGCGGATCCACCAGTATTGAACTAGCCAGTCCCGTGCCCGCAGGTTCCGTGCCCGTAGGTTCTTGCGCGGGTTGTATCTCTATCGCCACCACTTCGCACGGCCGCAGATACGACCGCCACGCACTGCCATCCGCCACCACGGCCAGCGGCGCACGGCCCTCCGCCGTCACGCGCGTAAGCAAAACCTGCTCCGCCCCACGCTTCGGCAGGTCGAACTCGAAGACCTGAACTTGGTCGCTATAATTAATGATATATAGGCAGAGATCGCCCTTCCCGTCCTGCCACCAGCTGCCCTCGACCGCCGGCAAGGTGACCTCGCGGGGCTTGGCATTCCTGTTGGCATGCCAATGCCAGGTATCCGTCACCGTCGTCAACTGATTCTTCGGCTTGAGTTCGCCCATGAGTTCCCCGCGCGACAGGTAGTCCAGCGTCGCCGCGCGCAGCTTCGCCAGCTCCATCTCGTATGCCCAGTACTCCGCATACTTCTCGCGCTGAAGGAAATCCGAGTTCCAGCCGAACTGCACGCCCCACAGGAAGTCATGCCCCTGCGACATTCGGAAGGAGAGCAAGGTGTCCTGCGGAGACGCGGGATTCGCGAAGTAGTAGGTATAGCCGGAATAGATCGCCGGCAACAGCGGAACACCGTTCTCCATCCGTTCCGTCCAGGTCAGGAAGCCGTAGATGTTGTCCATGTAGGGGTCGCTGGTGTTCTCCGTGGTAAGGAACAGCGGCTTGCCTTGCGCCTTCGCATAGTCGTTGATGGCCGAGAGCATCTTGCGGTAGCCTGAAACCCAATAGCATCCGCCACCCAGCGGATGGCCGTGCGCGGGATTGTAGCAGAAGTCCGGCCGGTGTGCGCCAATCTGGTCCAGGTAGATCGCATTCACGCCGACATCGTCCAACAGCCATTGGCAGACCTCCTGGATCTTCTTCTGCCAGACCTCGCTGGCCGGACACATCGGTGCCTGCCGAGCCTTCGACGGGTAAACCTCCAGATACGGTTCGCCGTGCGGATCCAACGCCGCTCCGGCCAAACCCTCCGATGCAAACGACGGAATGTCCTGGTCCCAGATGTGCCCGTTGATATACGGCATTACCACCTGCCCGCGAGCCACCGCCTCCTTCGTGACCTCCGGAACTTCCGGCTTCGCAGGATTATATTCCGGATAGTGCGTGTCAAAGGCAATCTCATGCCATTGGTACCAATGCATGCCATGCTTGACCGGACAAGTCTGGACATATTTGGACAATTTTTCCCGCATCTGCGGACCATCCGCCCACGTCTGGTACCAATAGCAGATTTCCTGGATGTCTTTGGGGTAGTCCGGGTTGTCGCGGATCAGTCCATGTTGCAGCCAGGCGGCATTTTGGGCGGCCCAGGCGCGGTAGAGTTTCGCCGCCTTCCACCAGTCGCCCTGGAAGATCTCGGTGGCGAAGGCGAACGCCGCCTTCTGCCCTGCCCCGGGGACGCCGCAGTTCTCGGCCGAAAGTCGGAAGAACGCATCCTGCTCGGCAGAGACGCAGAGGCGCTTGAACCACGCCTCGCCGTCATGCGCTGCAAAGTAGAGCCCATAGCCGTCCCGCAGGAATGCCATCATCTGCACCGGACAGCCAGACCCAGGATACGGCGACAGATATCGGCTCACGGCGTTGTTGCGGAGAAGTATTCCGCCCAAGTTGACTGACGGCACCAGCAAGTCACCCTGTCCCGCCGGCGAGATTTCGCTCAGAATCGGGAACTCACTCTCCCAGAGGCCATTGCGGGTGCTGTGGTTCTCCACTTCCAGCGTCCAGTCGATGCGCGTGCCCGTGACCTTCGCCTTCGCGGTGACCTCCGCCGTGCCCGTCTCGTCCACCGGCACATCCTTC
>JAFXSU010000210.1 GCA_017525435.1 Victivallales bacterium | reverse complement strand
GGGCGAAGGAGGCTTTCGAGAGGGGGCTTATGCCACGCGGAATGGGCGACTGCGGAATGATGAACAACGGCGACTACTACGGGGTCTTCTATCCAATGAATTGCCTGGCGGTGGCGGCGGACAAAATCACTCTGAAGGCTGCGGAGATGCTCGGCTACGACGATGACGCAAAAAAACTCCGTGACATCTGCAACGAGGCCGAAGAGGCGCTGCGCAAGTCCATGAGGGAAAATGCCGTCAGGGAAAATGACTTCGAGTGGATTCCTGCCATTGCGCACGCCGCCACGACCTCGCTGTTCGGATGCCTCTTCGCGTATTATCCAGGAGGAATCTTGGACAAAGGCGATCCGCTCATCATCGGCACCTTGCGACATGTGATGGAGGACAAAATCAGCGACGGCGGTTTGCCTGTCGGAACCGGTTGGCTGCCCGACGGCATCTGGGCCGCCATGGCATTGGACAACTTCTCCAGTGTCTATCTGCGGATGGGTGAACGGCAAAAGGCGTCGTCGTTCCTGTATCCAGTCCTGAACCATGCCACACCGTTGGTCACTTGGTGCGAAGAACGCGGAAAGGAACGCAACTCACAAACCAAAACCGGTGACATGCAACATCTCTGGACGCCGTTGTCCGTGGCCGTCTATACCCTTGATGCGCTTCTTTACGAAGACGACAATGCAATTCATCTGCTTGCCGGTGTTCCAGATGCTTGGCTGGACAACGGACGTGAAATCAAAGTGGACGGACTGCAGACGCACTATGGGAAGTGCTCCTTTTCCGCCTGGCGGCAAGATGACGAGGTGCGCTATGACATCGCCTTTGAGCATCAACCGGACAAGCCAGTGGTCCTGGATTTCTAAACCCGGGGCTGTTTCCGGCTTTCAGTTTTGACATTATATTATTTCAAGGCATTTACATAAAGAACCTTTTACCATGTTCAGGGACGCCATGAAACATCTCGTTTTGCTGCTTTGGTCCTGCCTTTTTGCCTGCTGTCTTGCATGGGGCGACGGTGAAATTCGGCGCCTGGAGTTCCCCAACGCCGATTTCGAGGAAGGTCAGACTGGCTGGGAGATTCCGCCGAATGGCGGTCTAGAGCAAGTTGACGCGGGGCATGGTGTCAGCGCGAAACTGGTGGTCGGAGACCCCACGACCGAGGCAGTCTATATCACGCATAAAATTCCCGTGGAAGCCGGGATGCGCTATCAGGCGCAGTGCGAGATCAGGCCCGGGGGAGTCGAGGTGGCGGAGGGACGGATGCCCTCGGTGGGCGCATGCCTTATCGTCGAATGGGCCGATGTGAATCGCAAGTGGCTGGCCTCCGGCGTCTATAGCAAGGAGGTCTGGGGGAGCGGAGACTGGACGAAGGTGGTGTGCAAGGACCTGCGCGCCCCGGCGGGCGCTGGCTACGCCGTCATCTTCTTGGCGCTTCGCGGAAAGGGAACCGCATGGTTTGACAATGTCGAGTTCTTTGTCCAGGAGGAATCCGTCGTCAAGACGGCTCCTGCGGATGGCGCGGTGCTCACGATGAACGCCCCCTGCCTCGAATGGCTCCCACCGACGGGCGTGGACACCTACGAGGTCGAACTGTCCCGCCAGGCGGATTTCCCTGTGGAGGCGACCATCGCCTATACTGTCGAGGTGGAGAAGCGTCTTCAGCTTCGCGAACCGCTCCAGCCGGGCGAGTGGCATTGGCGGGTCAGTGCCTTCGGGAGTCCCGACAACGCCCCCTATCGTTTTACCATCGACACTCCGCCGGATGTCCGGCGTCTTCCGCCGCAGATTTCCGCCAGCCATGCGCGATTACTGGAACCATCTGACCGCTATGAATTTGCGGTTGTGGCAGAGGATGGCATTCTGGAAATCACCGTTTCTGACCTCGACTCGCCTCAGACGCAGTTCGAGATGACGGCCATGCCGTCAGAAGGACAATGGCAGATTGTCCCTGTCGGCGGGTGGAAGGATGGCCTGAATACGATTCTCATCACCGCCACTGCGCAGAACGGCTCCGTCGAGAGCCGCAAGGTCTGGATTGTCTGCGCCCCCAAACCGGAGAAGGTCGTCACCATCGAGCAGGACGGCCATTATACGGAAAACGGCGAACGCATCTTTCCGCTGGGGATCTACCAAGTCCTACCTGCTGAGATGCCAGAGGTGAAGGCGGCCGGCTTCGAGGTGGTCCACAGTTATTCGTTTGAAGGCAGCCAGGACGAGCAGGCCGCCATTCAGTACCTGGATGCGGCGGCCGCCGCCGGTCTGCGCGTGTTCATCGGCTTCGACCGCGGGAACCACAGCAAGAACGGCATCGTGCAGGGCAACTTCGAGTTGCTGGTGCGGCGCGTGGGGGCTCTGGCCGGCCATCCGGGGCTCTTCTGCTGGTATCTCTTCGACGAGCCGGAGGTCCCCGCCTACTATGTTCCGCCGAAACTGCTTACCGCCTTTGCGGAACTGCTGAGGCAGCTGGATCCCTACCACCCCGTCGTGATGACCACCTGGGGGGACAACATGAACGCCTACCGCAAGACGTGGGACACGCATTGGACCCAGTCATACACGAAGCCTGCGGAGATTGTGGCGACCATCGCGGAGCACCGCGAAAGACTGCTGCACGCCTCGCCCGTCACTCTGCTCATCCACTGCTACGACAAAAAGCAGTCCAAGCTCAAGAAGAACCGCGAGCCAGTCGATTGGGATAAATTCGAGCCGGACTACGACTGGATGCGCGCCGCCGCGCTGGTCGGCATCACTCAGGAGATCAACGGGCTCTGGTGGTGGTGGTATGCCAAGTCGGTGTCGGACTGGATGACCGCCGCCCAGAATCCGCGGACCTGGGGCGACCTCTGCCGTGTCGTCGAGGAGGTGCGTTCTTTGCGGCCGGTCCTCAATGCGGAGGGGACCGTTCAGTCCGGAACCGTCGAAGCGGGCGAGGCGAAAGTCGAATGGTGGATGAAGACCATTGCGGGAAATCACACTCTCATCATCGTCAATACCTCCGAGTCTGAGGTCGAGGCCACCATTGCCCCGCAGGGAATTGCGCCGATTCCGGTCAGGCTCGGGCGTTTCGGCGTGGAAGTGCGCCAAGCCAGCGCCCTGGCACCGAGATGACTTTTGCCATGTTCCCGTTAGGTCTGAATTCTCAGCTCACAGCAGTTTTGTTAGGTATCCACTCAAAAAACACATAGGTATTTTCAAAAGATGAAGAAACTCTTGCTTGCAGTCGCCGTCCTGCTGGTTGGTGTCTCCGCCTTTGCTCAAGATGCTGCGAACAAGGGAGAAGTCAAGAAGCCGTCGCTGATTCTCGCCCAGCTGACCGACCCGCAGATCGGGTTCATGGACTGGGACGACGAGCTGGAACGCTTTCGTCAGGAAATCGCCTTCCTCAACAAGAGCGACTGCCAGGTGGTGGTCATCTGCGGGGACATGATGCACTTCACGCATCGCAAGAACATGGAGCTCTTCCAGCAGGAACTTTCCCGCCTCAAGCGTCCGGTCTTCCTGGTGCCGGGCAACCACGACATCGCGCAGGTCCCCAACTCGCGAGCGCAGTGGCTGGAAATGTTCGGTCCCGCCTACTATGCGGCAGATCTTCCCGGCGGGAACTACCGCCTGGTGGTCCTGGATACCGAATTGTGGCAGCACCCCACGGACGAGACGGCGCAAATGGACGCGATGTTCCTGGAGGAACTGGAAAAGGCGCGGGAGTCTGGAAAACGCATCGTGCTGGCCGCCCACGCGGCGATTTTCATCGAGTCGCCGGACGAAGCCGAAAACTACTCCAATCTGCCAAAGGAACGCCGAGAATGGCTGCTGGGACATCTGGCCGGCTCGCCCGTCGTCGCCTATCTCTCGGGGCATACCCACACCAGTTTCTCTTTCATGTGGAAGGGCATTCTCTTTTCCAGCGGGGACAATACCAGCGTCACTTTCGATTGCCTCGGACATGGCTTCCGCCGCATTGTCTTTGACGGCGAATGGGTTCGCTTCCGCACCATCCCCATCGAAAAGCTGCCTTCGGTCACCATCCCGCTCCTGACCAGCGAGCCACGTATCGACGGCATTCTCGATGAGGAGCTCTGGAAAGAGGCAACGGAAGTTGTCCTGCTGCGGCATGATGGCACGCAACCGCCTGAAAACGACCGCGCCACGCTCCGTGTCGGCTGGACCAGGGACGCATTTGTCATCGGTGCCGTCTGCCGTTCTCCTCGGGCCCTGGAAAGCTCTTCCTCCATCGGTGCGCACGACGACTCCAATGTCTTCAAGGCCGACGACCTGCTGGAATTCTACTTTGGCGACCGTGAATGGTCCTCCTATCGCCGACTGGCCGTGGATTTCGAGGGACACTTTTGGGATTCGTCTTCTGCGATAAAGCAGGCCGACGGCTGGAATCCCCAATGGAAATTCGCGGTAAACCGCACGGATGAGTTCTCGTGGACCGCCGAAATCGTTATCCCGTTCAAGGAACTGTGGGATGAACCGGCTGAAATCAACCTCGGCGGGGATTTTGCATGGCGCGTGAATTTCTGCCGACTACACCGCAAGGGCGGCTGGGAACGCCAATCGTGGAGTCCCCCCAGCTTTTTCTTCATTCCCAGTGTCTTTGGAAGCCTTGTATTCCCAGCTGGAGGCGATTGACCGTATCTCCGACAGGGGAAGAACTTGCTCCGCCGCATCGCGGTTCTAGTAATTCTATAACTTCTAGAGATACTATTTGTTATGTGATAAATCCTCGCGGCTATTCAGGCACTGTCCGATCGGCCTGGAGGCGGGAACCGATAGCGGTCCATTAGAAACAGGCGGGAGGTCGTACATGCAAAACGGGCCGGCTCCTTGAAAGGGACCGGCCCGATGACTTTAAGCCTTAAGCTATTAAGCCTTATGCCTTAGTACACGCCTTGATCGAGCATGGAGTTGGCGACCTTGAGGAAGCTGGCGATGTTGGCGCCGGCAACATAGTTGCCGTCCAGACCGTATTCCTTTGCGGTCTCGTAGCAGTTCTTGTGGATGGTGACCATGATGCCGTGGAGCTTCTCGTCCACCTCGGCCGCCGTCCAGGCGAGTCGTTCGGAGTTCTGTGACATCTCGAGTCCGCTGGTGGCCACGCCGCCGGCGTTGGATGCCTTGCCGGGGGAGTAGAGGAGTCCGTTGCCCTGGAAGACCTGGATGGCTCCGGGGGTGGAGGGCATGTTGGCGCCTTCGCAGACCATCTTGCAGCCGTTGGCGACGAGCGTCTTGGCGTCGTCCTCGGAGATTTCGTTCTGGGTGGCGGAGGGATATGCGCAATCGCACTTCACGCCCCACGGACGGGCGTTCTCGAAGTACTGCACGCCCTTGGCGTAGTCGGCGTACTCCTTGATGCGGCCGCGCTTGACGTTCTTGAGTTGCTTGATCCAGTCCAGCTTCTCCTGGGTGATGCCCTCCGGGTCATAGACCGTGCCGTTGGAGTCGGACATGGTGACAGGCTTGGCACCCAGCTGGATGAGCTTCTGGACGGTGAACTGCGCGACATTGCCGGAGCCGGAGACCGCGCAGACCTTGCCTTCCAGGGACTCGCCGCGCGTCTTGAGCATTTCCCCCGAGAAGTACACCGAGCCGTAGCCGGTGGCCTCGGGACGGATCAGGGAGCCACCCCAGTTCAGGCCCTTGCCGGTCAGTACGCCGGAGAAGGTGTTGGTGATGCGCTTGTACTGTCCGAAGAGGTAGCCGATTTCGCGGCCGCCCACGCCGATGTCACCTGCGGGCACGTCGGTGTCCGGTCCGATGTAGCGGTAGAGCTCGGTCATGAAGGCCTGGCAGAAGCGCATGACTTCGGCGTCGGACTTGCCCTTCGGGTTGAAGTCGGAGCCGCCCTTGCCTCCGCCCATCGGGAGGGTGGTCAGGGCGTTCTTGAAGATCTGCTCGAAGCCCAGGAACTTCAGGATGGAGGCGTTCACGCTGGGATGGAAGCGCAGGCCGCCCTTGTACGGGCCGATGGCGTTGTTGAACTCGAAGCGGAAGCCGCGGTTGACCTGGACCTTGCCAGTGTCGTCCTGCCATGCCACGCGGAAGGCGAACTGGCGTTCCGGCTCAACCAGACGCTCCAAGATGCTGTTCGCCTCGAACTTCGGATTCTTGTCCAGGGCGGGTGCCAGAGTGCCCAGAACCTCTTCGACGGCCTGGAGGAACTCCGGCTGGTTTGCGTTGCGGGCCTCGACCTGGCCCATGACTTTTGCGATGTAGTCCTTGCTGGAAGACATGATGAATTCCTGTAGTAGTATGGGTTGATTTGGGAAAAGAAAAGTATTGATTTATTAGCAAAAAAAATGCCAAAGGGGAATTTGGCATTCTCAGATGGCAAATATTGAACAAAAATGTACTTTTTTCGGCCGTTGTTTTACATTTTTGTAATAAAAAGGCTATTGGGAGAGCATTTCGCGGAGGAGGCGATTTTGTTTCGTGGCGGGGTGGTCCGGGTTGGGCGAGAGGTATTTTGCCTCCAGTTCGAGGTAATGGAGTGCGGCGGCCTTGTCGTGTCGGTCTGCGGCGATGGCGGCCATGTCACGGTAAAGGAATTCGGCGGCGTAGTGCATGGAGAAGGAGACCTTAGCCAGCTCTTCGAGGTTTGGTTCCAGCCGGAAGAACTGGTCGGCGGCCAGGGTACGGTCGCCTCGGAGGAAATTCGCATGGGCGAGCAGGGCGGTGGCGATGGCCAGGCGAGTGTCGGCGGGGACGAATTCGCCGTCGTGCATCCTGAGGGGATGCTTCGAGCAGACCTCTGCGGTCGCCGAAAGCAGGTCGGGATTCGCATGGGAGAAGCCGGATGCCAACCCCAGTTCCAACGCTTTGATATTGAGCGTGCCGGGGCGGGAAAGGCAGTAGATGGCAAGGGTTTCGTCACTTTGCCAGGTCGTCTGATGGTAGAAGAGCGTTCGGAACCCGGATACTACTGCGAGCGTGGTTAGGAGGCCGATTGTCGCACGTCGCCACCGTCGGTGCGGGAGCGCGGGTGCGAAAAGCACCGCCATGGAACCCCATAGCACCATGGAAACAATGTGGTTATATCGGTCGCAGTAGTCGAAGTCCGTGTAGCGCAGGAAGCCCAGCACGGGAAGCATCGTTCCGCCGATCAACAATATCGCGATGACACCAGGTGACCAACGGTGGTGGATATGTTTCGCCAGCAATAGGATGATCGCCGCAAGGAGCAGCCCCGCGATGAGCCAGGGCAGTGCCTCCCCCCAGCCGCTGATGGCTGGGTAGATAGGGTTCAATGGTGGCCAGGGCAGAAGCGCGGTGACGGGATACCAGCCGAGGTTGTGGGCGATAACGAAGAACCTTGTTTCGAATTGTCCGGAATTGTCCTGTTTTGTCATATACATAACAAACAAGACAGCGAGGAAGGATCCAATGGCGGGGAATGCGGCGTCTTTGGCAATGTGTTTCCAGTCGCCGTGGTCGAGTGCGTATGCCAGCAGGAGGAAGATGCCGGGGAGGGCGGCGGAGGCGGGCTTTCCGCCGAGGGAAATTGTCGCAGTGAGGACGGCGAGAAGTTGCCAGAGCCAGGGGCGTTTGGCCTCACGGCCGAGCAGGAAGCAAAAGACCGCGAGACTGCCGAAGAGCGCGCACGCCAAGTCCTTGCGCTCGACAATCCAGCAGACGGACTCGACGCGCTGGGGGTGGATTGCCCAGAGCAAAGCGCCGAAGAAGGCTCCCCAGGGGGGAACGCGGAGTTTGCGGAGGATGGCGAAGAGAACGAGCGCGGCGAGGATGTGCGCCCCGAGATTGTGGAAGCGGTAGCCGAAGGGATGGTTGCCGAAGACCGCCTTGTCCGCCATCAAAGAGAGCATCGGCGTGGGGGTATAAAGATTCTGATAGGGATGCGAGAGATAGTATTTGGCATTCTCCCAGGTCCACTCCATCTGCGGGTTGTTGAGGATGAACGCGCCGTCGTCCCAGTTGAACAGGAAGGGTGCGTTCAGCGACGGGGCATAGATTGCCGCGACGAGGAGGCACAGGAGCAAGCCCTGTTTCCAATAGGAGGGTACAGGGTACAGGGTACAGGGTACAGGTGGATTCGGTTCAGATGGGGAAGAGATTCCCAAGGTTAGAGGGTAGAGGTTAAAGGCTAAAGGTTAAAGGCTAAAGGGTAGAGGGTAGAGGGTAGAGGGTAGAGGGTAGAGGTTAAAGGTTAAAGGGTAAAGGGTAAAGGGTAAAGCAATTTTCCCCGTGGGGGGGACCTAACTAAACTGGTTTTCAAGTAGCAGGGGGACGGGAGCGAGCTCCCGTAGAATTGTAGAAATGCAATTCGAGGCGTGTCATGGGAAACACTCACCAGGCATTCAGGTGCACTTGGTCTGCGTTATAGCTGGTGCGTGGTGGCGGATTTTGGGATGGCCAGCCTACGGCGACTGCGGAAACCGGAATGATGTTCTCCGGCAAATGGAAGAACTTGCGAATATTCTCAACACGGGCGGCATTGGGGTGGACGCCGAGCCAGCAGGCTCCCAGACCAAGCAGATGCGCTGCGATAAGGAGATTTTCCACGCAGGCGGAACAATCTTGAATCATATAGGAGAGTTCGCCGTGGCAGGCGCGCGCGAGGTCTCCGCAGACCACGAAGCCAAGTGGCGCCTTGGCGAGAAAGCCACCATTCGGGAGGAACTCGGCGATTCCCTTGCGCACATCGGGGTCGTCAAGGACGATGAACTCGGCGGGGTAGGCCGCGCGTGCGGAGGGGGCGGCCATCGCGGCTTCCAGAAGTGCGGCGATTTCGCGTTGCTCGACGGCACGGGGGAGGAATTCCCGCACCGAGCGCCGTCCGAAAATCGGTGCCAGCCGTTCGTCGAGCGTGGCGGCTTTTCCGGTGTCGCCGAAGAGCGTCTGCGGGGTCAGGATTTTCTTCACGATGTTGCTGGTGGAGCAGCCCGGCACCAGCGGGAGGATTTTGATTTGAGCCCCACAGGCCTGCAAAGCCGCAAATTCATCGCGGTTGAGGGAGTCAACCGTGTAGTCACCGCCTTTCACATAGACATCTGGCGCGGCGGCACGCAAGGCATCCGCCGCCACCGGTCCATGAAAGACGGATACGGCGCCCACGCATTCCAGAGCGGCGACCATCGCGGCACGGTCCTGTTCCGAGACGATGGGGCGGGAAGGGCCCTTCAGCGCGGTCACGCTGGCGTCGTCGTTCACCAGAACCAACAGGCAGTCTCCCAAGGCGGCAGCCTGTTCAAGGTAGGTCGCATGGCCTCGGTGCATCAAATCGAAGACGCCGTTGGTCACCACCACGCGGCGGTTTTCAGCGCGCATCCGGCTGCGCCACGCAGGCAAATCTTCTGCGGCGATGATTTTTTCGGTAGTCGCCATAATGAATGGAAAAAGGGTGGCGGGGCATTTGCAGGGGCACGGGGACGCGCGTCCCCGGCCGTTTGCAGTTATTTCCCGCAGCAGTGTTTGTATTTTTTTCCTGAGCCACAGGGACATGGGTCGTTGCGGCCAACCTTCGGGCGGTCGCGCACGATGGGCGGGAGGGTTTTGCGCACGGAGGCGGTTTCTTCGGTTGCAGTCGGCTGATGGAGCATCCGCTGAAGTTCGCCAGGCAAACCGCCGTAGTTCCCCAGGTAGTTTCCGCGAAGCATGGTCTTCACGCGCTGTTTGCCGAGGTCAAAGAAACTCTTGAGGTTCTTTTCCGGCAAATCCGAAGAGAGCGTTTCCCGGTTGGCTTGATAGAAGTCCATCACCTGGGTGCGCAACTGCTCGCCGGCGACCGCTATGGCGTCAATGATGAGTGCCATTCCAAGGTCGTAGGTCACGCGTTCCGGCGGGAACTGCTCCAGCAATGCCTGGACGGTCGCCTGGAAGTCCCGGTCGGAATCGCGTTCGGCGAGCCAGCGGAAGACGATGGTCAGCGCAAGCTGCTCGGTCACGGGCGTGGGTACTGTCGCATCCAAGGTCTTTGCCTGAAGTTCCGCAAGGCAATGGGCAGGCGATAGCAGCCCGAAGATGCGGGAGAGTTCAGTGACCAGGAAGTCGTCTTTGTCCACTTGTTCATGAAAGGCGGGAAGGCAGACCAGGTTGAGGATGGGCTGGTAGAGTTCAGCGCGTCCGAGCATCCCGGTCAGCAGGAAAATGCACCGCAGTTGCTTGCGTGCGGCCTCGTCAGCCAGCGTGGCAGGGTTGGCGGCGGCGGCGGCAAGCTGCTCGTTGACCAGCGCCACGGCGTCGTCCGGATGATCCAGCAGACCTTGGAACGCCTCGATGAGGTCATCTGGCTCGTTGGCGGTCTGGAAAAGTTTCAGCAGTTCTTCAGTGTTCATTGTAATCGTGAAATCAATTGAGAGGGAATGAAAATGCGCATAATGTAATACGCATTGGCGCTATTTCATCAAATTTGGGACAATCGTCTGTGCGCTTTGGGCATTGTATTCAAACAAAACGAAGCCGTTGAGACCGGCGTTGCGGGTGGCTTGAATTTGGCGTCTGACCTCATCGGCACTGAGGTTCTTGACGGTCAGCCCGATGCCTGGAATGAGGCTTTCGGAGGCCTGGAGGCCCAGCGTCTCCCCCTGCTGGGTCAGGTAAGCCTGGAATTGGTTGGTGGTCGCCTGATAGTTCATCGGGCTGACAAACTCCAGAATCTTCATGTTGAACCACGACGGCCAATCCTGTCCGACATTGCGTCGTGCGGAGCCGACTTCGGGGTAAACCGCCGCCGAGATGACCAGTCCTGGCCGCACGGCATGCGCCGCCTCGACCAGTTCTTTCAACAACTGAGTAATCTGCTGGCACCGAAAATCCTCCCATTGTCGTTGGAAGCCAAGAGGGTCACGTGTGCAGGACGGCCAGTTTGGCAGATGTCGTTTCACGTGCCGTGAGAAGAGTTCCTTGCAGGTGGCGCAATAGCAGGTCTCGCTGCCCTGGTAGCGAAGCATGTCGAGTTGAATGCCGTCCAAGGCGTAGTTTCTGGCGAGTTCACGCACGAGACTGGTGAGCAGGTCGTGGGTGTATTTGCGCGAGGGGCAGAGCCATAGCACTTGTTTCCCTTGGTAATTGCGTTGCAGGATGTCGTTTTCCCGGAAGGTCTTTTGGAGTTCGGGAGGGGCATCTTCGACACTGAGCAGGCATGCCCAGGCGTGGACCTTGAAGTGGTGGTTCTTGGCGGCGGCGAGGCATTCGGCCACGGGGTCGCCCGCTTTCGATACGCCCGGCAGACGGGTGGCATGAGTGCTTCGCCAGGCCACGCCGTAGGGGGTGAGGAAACGCGGAAAGACAGTGTTGAAATGCGCCTGCGACAGCTGCGCCAGAGTGGTGCCCCAGTTCTGGCCGGGCAGTCCGGTGGTGGAGAGCATCCAGACACCACGCGTTTCGGTGGCGCGCGTGGCCTCCTCGTCCCATCGAGTCAATGTCGGTACATTCTCGTTTGCCAGTTCGCTGAAGACACGTTGCACGGCATTGCGGGTGGCGTAGTAGTCGTGTCGTGACTGGGCTTCACGGGCTTGGGCGAGGGCGCGGCGAGCGCCGTTATGCGGAGTCTTCCGCCCTGCATTGGCCAGCGCGAAGTCTGCCTGCTGGCAGAGCGTGGCGGAGGCAGTTTTGCGCAGGCCGGGTACCAGGTCTTCCAGAAGTGCCAGGAGGACTGGGATGGCATGGTCGGGGTCCTGGTGGAGATAGACATGTGTCATCCACAGTCCCTGCGGACTTTGGAGGATGGCTGGCCATTGCGTGCGATGTCCGGTGGTGTCTGTCCACCACGCACGGATGCGCAATTGGTCGGAGGGGTTGGCGGCGACAGCCAAAAATGCTCCGGAGGCCTGTCGAAATGTCGCTCCGCCTGTTGTGGTGACTTGGGCAAGGGGCTTGGGCAGCGTGGCGGTACGGGTGAATTTCCCCTGTGGAAGATGCATTGCGGAGGCTAGCTTGGCGGGCAGCGCGTAGAAGGCGGCAAGGTGTCCGCCTTGGCGGAGATAGGTACACAGCTGCTGAGTGGTTCCTGCGGAAGTCTGCTCGGCGGCGGGAAGCACCACGCATTGATATTCGCGGAGCGCAGTCGCGGTTGCATCCGGCTCATCAATGACCGCAGGATAGATTCCGCCGGTGGCCAATGCTTCGCCGAATCTCTGGCAATGCCTTAGCGCCTCTCGGCGTTTTACCTCGTCGATATTTTCATGCAACCCGCTACGCAGGAGTGCAATGGATGCATTTGCTGGCAAGAACTCCAGGCTGGCGAGGTGGAAGGAAAAAGTGCCGGGTGAAGCGCACCAGGCATCCAAACGGAGCCGAATGCAGGCGTTCCACGAGGCGTTGGCCTGATTCTCAGGCAGGAAGTCGCTCTTTGGGATGATGATGTCCTCCCAATGACCGGTGGCACGGGGGGTGACGACGGCGCGCTGCCAGCCGCCCGCAGTCTGCAGATAAATGCATAATTGGCTGGTCAGGTGCGTGTTGAGATATCGGACGCGCAGTTTTACTGCGGCGCACTGCGAGAGGTCCAGATGGCATGGCAGATCCCAGCAAGCCCGCTCGCTGCCTTCCGCAGTGAAACGCGCCCGAAAATGCAACATGTCAGTATTTCCTGCCGTTTCCAGCGCGACAGGGGAGCCCGCCCCGGAGTGCGTGAATTGCTTTTGACAGGAACGCAAGGACAGCGCTTTGGCGGCGAACAACTGAAGCGGGCAGGCAAATAGCAGCCATACCAAGAGTAGGAAAATGCAAACCTTTGAGCCAATCATCGGCAGATTGGAAAAAAAAGATTACAGTTTGTTTAAATCGAAAATGTTTTCCGTTCGGGGCAGTTTGATGCCTCGTCAAACGGCGAAACTGCCTGTTGTCTCAATATAATCCGCTTTTTCCAACTGGTTTCCATTTTGATTGACCTGCATTGTCATAGCACAGCCTCGGATGGTTCGCTGACCCCCACAGGACTGCTTCACGAGGCCCAGCGGCGACATCTGAGGGCGCTGGCACTTACCGATCACGATACACTTGACGGCCTGTCAGAATTCCTCCAGGCCTCGCATGAGGTGACGGCGGTCGAAGCTGTCCCCGGTATCGAACTGGCTGCCTGCGAGGCGGACAATCATAACCGCAGTTACCACATCGTTGGGCTATATCTGACTGGTGACGAGAGCCAAATGCGAGTTCTGCTGGCGAATGTCATTCGCTGGCGCGAGCAACGCAATGCAGAGATCATCGATCGACTCAATGCCTTGGGGTTCAAAGTCACAATAGAAGATGTGCGTGCGCAATGTGGCGGTGCGGTACTAGGGCGTCCGCACATCGCGGCGGCATTAGTCGCAAAAGGCTATGTCTCCGATGTGCAGAAGGGCTTTGAGCGCCTGCTTGCCTCTGGAAAGCCGGCATACATCCGCCGTCAGCTTCCGACGCCTGCCGAGGCCATCGCGGCGATTCATTCCATGGGCGGAGTTGCCATTTGGGCGCATCCGTTCACCCGCGGCCATTTCACGAATATTCAAATGTACCGCATTGCCTTGGAACTCAAAGATGTCGGTCTTGACGGCATAGAGGCGTACTACCCCCTTCATACACCAACCCAGACGCGAACTGCGCTTCAGATAGCCACGGATTTCGGTCTGCTGGTTTCTGGCGGCTCGGATTACCACGGCAGTCGTTTCAAACGTGTTGAGCTGGGGGTGGGATACGGCAACCTCAATGTTCCAGATGACCTGTTGGAACCAATTCGGAGTGCGGTTCACGTTTCCTCGAAGCTCTTCTCCTCTAATTTCAACAACGGTTGCTGATTCTGGACATTTCGCTTTACATATTTCATCGCCATGCGCCGCAGACAACATTTTTTCACCCATGAGGCGGATACTCCCGAACCGCTGGAACTCACCATTCATCGGACTTTGCGCTTCAGCGAAGTCGATGCGCTGGCTATTGCCTGGCATGGCAACTATCTGCGCTTCTTTGAGGAAGCCCATACCGAATTGATGCGGCGCATCGGGTTGTCCTATGAGCGGTATTTTTCTGCGCAACTTGGTGCGCCGGTCGCTCAGGCACATGTGGACTATCATGCTCCACTCCAACTTGATGAACAGTTTTCTGTCACCGCGCGACTCTTCTGGAACGACGGGGCACGGCTCAATGTCGAATACGAAATTCACAAGGAGGATGGGACTCTGGTGGCGACGGGCTACACCGTCCAGATGTTCATCGAACTTGGCACTCGACAACCCTGCCTGGCACCACCGCCCCTCTGGGCTGAATGCCAAAATCGCTGGCGCAATGGTGACTTTGCTGATTTGACAATTTCCGACAATAATTGACAATTTATGACTTATCTTTCTTCTCCAGCAATTGTCACTCCGCTCGGCGATACGCCAGAAGCCTTCTTCCGAGCATTGCTGGAAGGTCGGCGCGGTTTCAGTGGACCGTTGCATTTCGAGGCGCATGGGCGGCGGCTTGGAGTATGCCATCAAATCGATGACCATGAAGAATTTGATGAGCGTTATTCTGAATTGGAACGCAATGCCTTTCCGCCTCGCCTTCCGCGTACTCATCGGCTGCTGAATGCATTGCGTTTGAAACTCCCTGGCATGTTGCCCCGTCGACTATATTTGGCCACCACTGTGGGCGACATCGACCTGGTGACCGCCGGCGGTGTTCCGGAGCCGGACAGCCCGCAGTCGCTACTCGCCTATGCAAAAGAACTCTTCGGCGCCGAGGAAGCACTTCTGGTCTCGTCGGCGTGCGCCTCCGGTCAACGCGCCATCTGCCTGGCGGCGGATGCCGTGGCACGCGGTGAGATTGACTCCGCATTGGTGGTGGGCTGCGACCAGACCTCCGAGTTCGTGACCTCGGGATTCGGTTCGCTCAGTGCACTTACCGACGACCTCCCCAGACCATACGACGTCAATCGTTCCGGCATGACGCTTGGTGAAGCCGCCGCCGCCGTCATGGTAACCGGCGAAAGGCCCGCAAGCGGTCTTTCAGCGCGAATGGCAGGCTATGGCGAAAGTTGTGATGCCGCGCATATCACCGCACCGGATGCGCAGGGGACTTGGCTGGCCGAGGCCATCCGCAAGGCGATGCCAGAAGGACTATGTCCCACTGCCGTCATCGGACACGGCACTGGCACCATCTACAACGATCAAGCGGAACTCAATGCGCTTCAGATTGCCTTTCCTGGCCATTGTCTCCCCCTCTTCTCTTTAAAAGGAAATATCGGGCATACCCTTGGAGCCACTGGAGTCCTGCAGGCCATCGCCGCGATGGAAATCCTTGCTACTCGACAATTCCCCCCGCAGGCAGGTTTGGAAACTCCTGCCCAGGGCGCAGAACATGCGGTTGCCACGACATCGCGGAGGCTTCCAGCAGACGCACATACCGTATTGAGCCTCAACGCGGGGTTCGGGGGCCTGAACAATGCCCTGCTGCTCACCGATCTGGACATTTCCCTGCCAGGAGAAAGTCCTATCGCGAAAACTCTTTCGCGGCCGGAACTGCTTGACATGGAATTCGACACCACTTGTGAAGAACGGCTTGGCGAGGAACGTGATGCGCTTGTTGCACGCGGGGTGCTCTCAACCGAGGACACGGCGGACTTCCGACGCGCCAGCCTCGCCGTGAAACACGCCATCCTCGCTGCAGCCAAACTCAAGGAGCGCATGGGCAATGCATGGCGTCCCGATGAAATCACCATCATCGGCTTCGGTGGCAATGGAGTCCGCCATAGCAATCCTGCCTACTGGAAGGACTACATCGACCACGGTCGGCGGCGAGGCCGAGGAACGCTTTTCGTGGATACCCTTGCCTCCATCCCCCTCTGTGAAGTGGCTATCGCCCTGCAATTGCACGGGCCGGCTGGATATCTCCAGGGCAAATCCCATGACGAACTATTTCCCCCGCGCCAAGTCGGCTTGACAAAAGCGCAGATGGATTGCATAAACGCCGATCGCGATTTGCGACTTCGCACCTCGAAAACGCACTTGACATTGCTCATCAGCGCCTATGCCGAATTTGCCTCTGCCGCACTATTCGGAATCGCCCATCTATGAAAATCTGGCGTGTCATTCCTTTTTACATAAGAATGGGCACGCCGTCGTTGTTTTTTGCAGGATTTTCCTTTTTTACTCCAGAATAGCTTTTTAGCCTGAACATCGCCATGACATTTCACTTAACCCATCTGCTAACGGTCTGTGCGTTGGTCATTGCCTTTTCAGCCAATGCCGCCACGTCGATTCTCACCTCGGAGACCAAAGTCACGGTACGGACACCGCAGACTGACACCCTGGTCATCGACAATCAAATGATTTCGGCGGAAGGCAATACCGGCCTTTGTTTCACCACGCCAAAGTATCCCGGCAGTGGCGAGGAGTGGCCGGCCTTCGAATTCAAGCCTGCCGTGACGGACTGGTCGGAATACGACCGGCTGGTCATCGACTTGGTGAACACCTCACAGGGCGACATTCGCTTCAACATCTACATCTCCGACTCGAAAACGCCCTTTCGCGAGTATATGATGATTACCCCATCTCCTTTGGGAATCAGCAATTTACAGCGTGTGGAGGTCTCTCTGGGGCAGCTCGCCAAGTTTGTAGATCTCAAGGATATTTCGATTGTCCATTTCTTCACCGAACGACCTAGTTGCGACGTGCAGCTCCAGGTTGCGGGGCAGGTTCTGCTGCGTCCCGGCGAAGAGTTGCCAGAGTATTCGCTGGAAT
>JAFXSU010000209.1 GCA_017525435.1 Victivallales bacterium | reverse complement strand
ACCGCTTTATCCACTAAATGTCTCCACCACAACCATTCGAGACACCGCCACGGTTGAAATCACGGTCACCGGCTTCGGCGACGAATCGCCGGTCCCCAACGCGGCCGTCTGCATCGAGACCGACGGAGAATACTATTCCACACGAACCGATGAAAATGGTCAAGCAACCATCCACTTGCCGACTGTGAGCACCTCGTCAATGACCTTGCGTGTACTGGACGCCAGTGCCCCGCTTTTCCAACGCAATGTCTCTTTCTTGCCCGAGGGCGCCGTCACCGCCAACGGTGCCACCGTCTCCGTATTCGACAACTCGACCGTCGTCTTCACGGCAATCCTCCCGGATGGCACCAGCGAAGAGGACTATGAGTATTCCTGGACAAGCGACCCCGAATTGGAGTTCTCCGGTAGCGGCAGGACGATTTCCGTCCCACGAAGCCTCATTTACGCATACATTTGGCAAGGCATCCCAGTGGCCGTGACCTGTACCCTCACGGAAAAGCCTGCGGAGCACACCGCCACCCGCCGAACCCTCCATTTACAGCAGGGCTGGAACCTGGTGGTGCTTAGCCTATTGCCAGACACGGAGTCGCTCGAAAAGCTCAACGCATTCACGGCCTGGACGCTGAATTCCACTGGAAATGCATGTGTGAAAGCTCAAGAGTTCTTCCCCCATGACATTTACTGGTTATATGTTCCGGAAAACCAAACTCTTGTGCTGACCGGCACCCCTGCCGAAACGCCCCCGCCACAAGATGACGGCTGGCACCCTTACGGTGCCTACCCGGAAACCCAGCTGGCAGATTTCGATGTCTGGAAATGGCAGGGCGGGCAACTCGTCCATCAGGCGGACTCCAAAATCGAACCCGGCTACGGATATTTCATCCACTCAAAGAAAGAATAGAACTTCTAATTGCTCCCTTTTTTCTAAGACTATGTATTTTCTCGTTGGCATGAGCGGCGGGGTGGACTCCTCCACGGTCGCCGCGCTCCTGAAATCCCAAGGCCACCACGTCACTGGCGTCACGATGAGCCTTTGGCGTGACGACAACCCCTACCAAGGCGGTCCCAAGGACGCCTGCTATGGTCCAGGCGAAAAAGCGGACATCGAAGCCGCCCGTGGCGTCTGCGCCCAGCTCGGCATCCCTTTCCACGTTTTCGACTGCGCACGCGAATACGAGCACCGAGTGATTGACTACTTCAGGGACGAATATCTGGCCGGACGTACCCCGAACCCCTGCGTGCGATGCAATGCCGCCCTCAAGTTCGGGCTGCTTCCCGAACTCGCCAAGCAGGCTGGACTGCCCTTCGACGCCTTCGCCACGGGACATTACGCCCGCATCCGACGGACCGACGACGGGCACTTCCAACTTCTCCGCGCCGTGGACCTCTCCAAAGACCAGTCCTACTTCCTCTGCCGACTCTCCCAAGAACAGCTTGCCCGCCAGCAGTTTCCGCTTGGAGAACTGCACAAAGACGAAGTCAGAGAACTGGCAAGGAAATTCGGTCTGGCGGTCGCCGAAAAACATGACAGCCAGGACTTCTACAGTGGCGAAATCAGCGAACTGCTCCAGCAGCCTGACCGCGAGGGCGACATCGTCGAGGAGGGCACCGGACGCATTCTCGGTCATCACACTGGCTACTGGAAATACACCATCGGCCAGCGCAAGGGACTCGGTGTCGCCTCCACTGCTCCGCTTTATGTCGTAGGCATCGACCCCTGCCACAACCGCGTGACTCTTGGACACGCCGAGGCGGTACGCCACCACCACCTCACCGCCGAAAACTTCAACTGGGTCTCCATAGAGGCACCGACCGCTCCGTTGGAGTGCCAGGTCAAAGTCCGCTCCGTCCAGACACCCGTCGCCTGTTCCCTCGAACCACTGTCCGACGGATGCTATACTGCGCACTTCCCCGACGGCATCTACGCCGTCGCCCCTGGGCAGGCCGCCGTCTTTTATCAGGACGACCTCCTGCTCGGCGGAGGCTTCATTCGGGATGCGGCACCGTAGCTGTGGCATGCATCATGCCCAACTGGTAAAAGCATTCTGGAAAGCAACGGCGCCACCTAAAATACATACGTAATAAGGAACTATATCATGCCATACTTGCATGGATTATCCCCTGACACCGCACGGGAAGCCCGCGCCGCGCATGCGGCGGGACATCTCGTGATGGACTGGCTTCTCGACCGCCCAGCCACGACTTGCGTCCTCCAGGACACTGACGGCTCCTCCCCGGCCTCACTTCCACCGAAAACCGCCATTCTCTACCAGCGTCTTCTGGGCGCCCTTGCAGGAATCGCCGCCGAGGGAAATCGCGAGGTCATCGCAGACCTCTTTGACAACTTCGACAATCCAGACTATTTCTCTCGGCAATCCGACGCATACACGCTCGCACGAGTAGCCACGATGATCGATGAACGGGAACGGCGAGACATCCTTGTCGGATGCCTCATCGTCGCCTCTGAACTCTTCCAGAGCTTCGACTCCGCACTACAACAGACCAAGACGCTTCTTCTCCGTGACAGTGCCGTCCATTCCGAAACCGCCCAGACTTTTCGTAGGGACTGGGATCGGGTTTTCCAGCTGGAAGAGCGCCCCAAATCCGATGTAATCTACCGCGCACTTGCCAAACAGTTTGCCTGGGACCTCCCTGCGGATTGTTTCATCGGCTGGGACTTCCATCCAGTCCGTCCCAAGTCACGTAAAACTTTTTTGGGACACTGAGAAAACATTGCAAAATCACCGTCCAATCGCCAGAGTTCCGCAAGCGAGGAGTCGCACAGGCACCGCGACGACAGGCGGGATGGAAGTTTTGCAATTGCAACCTGAATCCATGAAAAATCCCGTTCTGCGTGATTGAAATTCGGCGTTCAGGGGTTACATTATAGAGTTGTCATTTGCTCTTGCTTTTATTCACCAACCATCACAACGAGGTAATTTAACATGGGTTCCGTCAAAAAGAAGCGCCGCAAGAAGATCGCGAAGCACAAGCGCGACAAGATCCGCAAGGCTCTGCGTCACAAGAACAAGTAGTAATACTTCTGGTCTTTCTCCACTCTTTGACGGGTGGGCTTGAGCGGCCAATGCCGGGGGCTTCCCCTCCGGCGGTATTTTTGCGCACCGTGCCTGCGTTCGTTTGGCTCGGTGCGTATTTTTGTACGCGGGGGCGCGTGTGCACGGGTGCGCTATAAAATCACTCAATTTGTTATGCCGGAAACATATAAGCTAATTTTAATTGATATTCTTTTAGGCTTCGCCATGATTTGCTGCCTGGGCGACGAGCCGTCAATCCTAACCGACTGGGGACGAACTTATACGGACTGGCAGAACACGATGTATGCCATTGTGGAGCTGGGCAATCGGGAAACGCCGGCATTCTCGCCTCAGACCGCTCAAGAAACCGAGGGATATGCGGCCTACCTCAAGGCGATGTACTTGACCGCCGAAGGAAATCCATCAGCCGAAGCGGCGCCGGAAGTCGTGGTGCCGCTTTTGACACAGGCCATCGACGCCTTCCCCGAGCTTCCCCAGCCCGTCCTTGCGCTGTCCGCCTACCGCAACGGTTTGCGTCAAGGCAAGGAGTTGATTGCGGACCTTGCGCCCCTTGCCGAACGCCATCCCGACTCCGTGCGAATTCTCCAAAATTATGCAGCGGCGCTGTTGGACGAGAATCAATTTGACCAGGCTGAGCCGATATTGGATCGTCTGACGGAACTGGCGCCACGAAATGGCCTGACACTGATGATGAAAGGCAATAGCCTCCTTCAGCAAGAACGCTATGAAGAACTTCGGCACGTCATCCAGAAGATTGACGAGTTGCCGGAAAGCGAATACTCCGCCGACCATGTGATTCTCCAATTGCGGTTTTATGCAGGCATCGATGATCATCCCCAGGCAATCCGTTATGCTGAACGCTTGGTCGAGCTGCCCGAAGTCTATTCGCATATACGCTTTGCGCACTTGATTCCGCCGCTCCTGAATCCTTTGAAAGCATGGGAGTTACAGCGCCGTTTTTCATCGACATTCTGGCACTTGAACGCCGAAAAAGTAAATGCAACGACGCTGAAGCGTCTCTGCGATGCACGATTGGAGGCGGACTTCCAGACTCAGAACTACGAGGATCTTGCAGTCTGCCTGGAACAGATGCTCCAAGTGCCAAATCTCCCATACGAGGTACTGGTGCATTTCACCGATGTCATGGGGAACACCCCGATGCGGGATTCCGAAATGCACCTTGATGCCGACCAGATTCTCCAGATCGACGCACGTGCCCACGAGGCGCGGATGCTCCGCCGTCCCCAAGACCCCGAACCCCGTCGAGCCCTGGTTCTTCTCTATTTCCTGCTGAATGCGCCTCAGAAGGCGCTGACCATCCAAAACACCATTCCGGGCCTTCAGGCAAATGACCAGCTTTTCAAGGCACGAATCCTCGCTAGCATGAAACGCTACGATGAGGCGCTGGCCATTTACCAGCAATTCGAGAGCCACCGGCAAGCCCGCAATTCTGCGTACTACTTGCAGTATGGCTGCACCGCCGAAGAAAATGGAGAGACCGAGCGTGCCCTTCGGGTATTGCGCCAAGGCGTGAAATACTTCCCCAACGACGCATCGTTGGCAAATTCCCTGGGTTATATTTTAGCTGACCACCACCAGGACATGGACGAGGCAAAACAACTCATCGAACGCGCCATACAGGCCGAGCCGGACAATCCCGCATACCTCGACAGCCTTGCGTGGGTCCATTACCGCCAAGGCAACCTCGGGCTGGCCATCGAATATATGGCCAAATGCCTGCAGGTCATAGACATCCCTGCCCATGACTTGGATCAGGAGATCCGCGAACACCTTCAGACCATCCTCCAGGACGCCGGTTATTCGCTCCTGGCGGAGTTCTTCGACTTGCACGCCGAAACCAAGTGACGTTATGGAAACAACGCACGACACCACCACAGTCGCCAATGGCACCAGCGCACGCATGGAACGCTGGAAGCAGCAACTCCTCGACCTCTCTCTGCGCAACCACTTGCTGAATCTGCGCGACGGTCTTCAGGCCGTCCAATTCCAGGGGATGTCATTGCACGAGGCGGAGGACCGTCGCCAAAGCGGTACCACCTTTGTTCTAGACTCGTTGGAAAACCGGCTGGGTCCCGAAGACTTCCAGGCCACCGGAAAACTCCCCTCCGCCGAACGCCAGAAAATCTACACCGAGGCGATTGACAAAGCGAAGAAGGCCGCCACCCTCTATTCAGAACGCCCCGCCAAGGAACTCAGCCGAAAATTGCTGGAACTTCTGCGCAAGGGGCGGCTCGACCAGGAGGAAGGCGACGTCCACACCATCTTCGCCGCCTTCGGCGCATTGGCGTGGAAGCCCAAAGGCGACAAGCTGCGACGCTATGCCCCGCTGGTGCTGGAACCCGTCACCCTCGCCCGCAAATCCGTGCAGGCCGGCTTCACCATCACCCGGTATGACGACGACACCATCTTCAATCAAACCCTCGTCGAACTCCTCAAACGCGACTTCCAGGTCAAATTGCCACAGTGGGAGGAACTGCCCGCAGACGAACACGGCGTGAATCTCAAGGAAGTCTTCGACCAGGTGCGGCAAGCCGTGGCAGGGCTTCCGGAATGCGAAGTCATTGAGACACTTTATGTCGCCCGGCTTTCTTTCTCTAAGTTCTTAATGTGGAATGACTTGAATAATCGTTCCACAGAATTGGAAAAACAGCCGCTGGTTCACCATCTGGTACAAGGGCTCTCCGGCGTCTATGACGACCAAATCGAAGTCTTCCCGCCCGAAGAGGTCGAATCCCATGCCGAACTGGACAAGCTCTGCTGCCCGCTGGCGGCGGACGCCTCTCAGTTGACCGCGATCCTCTACTCCGCCTTGGGCAAGACCTTCGTTTTGCACGGCCCGCCCGGCACCGGCAAATCCCAGTCCATCGCGAATCTCATCTGCCACAACCTCACTTTGGGACGGCGTGTGCTCTTCGTCTCTGAAAAGAAGGCCGCGCTTGAAGTCGTGCAGAACCGCTTGAACAAATTGGGGATGAAGCCCTTCTGCCTGGAATTGCATTCCAACAAGGCGGGCAAGTCAGAGGTGCTCGCACAGTTCCGTGAAGCGCTTGACCTGGCGACCGCCCCCGAACCGCAGAACTGGCAGACGCTGGTCAAGGACCTCTCCGCACAGCGCGACGCCCTCAACGGATACATCCGCCTGCTCCACCACAGATACCCCAACGGCATCTCCGCATTCCAATGCCTCGCGGAAACCCTCGAACCCGGCCCCGAAGCCCAAATCGCATGGGAATGCGACAACCTCCTCGCACAGACCGCCGAAGAGCGCGCACAACTCGACGAGGCACTCAAGACCGCACAGGACGGCTTCGCCGCCGTCACCCCCGAACTCTGCCACAAACTCCGCCTCTTTGCAACAAAGCTTGACTGGACAAAACTGGACAATTCCAGACTCCAAACGACAATTTTGCACACGCAGGAATGTGCCGACCAGCTTCAGGACGCGCTTCAGGGGTTCGACCTCTCGTTGGGCTACGAACAGGCCGCCAGCGACCAGAGAAAACTCGCTATACGCACAACGTTGGCAAGTTGTCTGCCACGCCTCTCCGCCCTGCCCGCAGGGTTGCTATGCAACGAGGCTGCAAATCAGCGGGATGCCCTGCGCGCCACACTTGACCACGCCAAGCGCTATTGCGAACTGCGTTCAAAGCTGTCCGCCTGGCTGCCGAACCAACTTTCCGCCGTGCCCGTTGCCGCCACGCAACAAACACTCAAAGCCAACAACGCCAAGTTCTTCGTGGCTCGCTTCTTCGCGAATCGCTCATTGGGCAAAGCGCTGATGCGTTACTGCCAGCCCGTCGCTCCGCGCCCATCCGCCGACGACCTTGCTCGCGACCTCCCGCTCATCCAGGAGTTCCAGACACTCAACTCTCAGCACGCAAATGGCTTCCGACATCTTGGAGAACTTCTTGGCAATCCTGGTTGGCTGGATTCCACGCCGAACTGGAATACCCTGGAGAAACAACTGGAGGATGCCTCGCAAATTGTCGGTGCGCTTATTGAACTATATGGTCCTCAGGATGACACCCAGTTTTCCTCCCTCTCGGAATGCCTTCCGGAAGCACTTCCGCGCGCCAACGCCTTCATCGATGCGATGTCGGTCTTCAACCAGTCGCTCCAGGAGCTCCAGCGGACTTCCGCCATGGAAACGTTGCCGACCTTCTCGACCAGTCTGGAGGAATTCGCAGTCTGCCTCGCCGATGCCACCGAGACCCTCGCCTCGCTGCGTGCCTATCGCGTCTGGCGACAGAGCCGTGAAAGCGCCGACGCCGATGGACTGACGCCCTTCTTGGATGCTTTGGAACAGGGCCTCTTCCCACCCGCCGAACTCCTCGCGGTCTTCCGCCGCAAGCTGGAGGCGGTGATGCTCAAGCAGATTCTCTCCGCCGAACCAACATTGGCAGACTTCATCGGCACCCGCCACGAACACCGCATCGAGCAGTTCTGCAAGCTCGACGCAGACTACATGGCGCTCTCCGCCAAGCTCGCGGTCGCACGCATCTCCGCGCGACTCCCCGCACGGCGCGGAAGCGAATGTCCCGCCGGCACCGCATTGGGCTTCCTGAAGCGCGAGTGCGAGAAGAAGTCGCGCATCAAGCCGGTCCGCACCATCCTCCAGAATGTCGCGCCCATCCTCGGCAGCCTGAAGCCATGCTTCTTGATGAGCCCCCTCTCCGTGGCGCAGTACCTTCCGCCCGACATGAATGCCTTCGACCTGGTGGTCTTTGACGAGGCCTCACAGATTCCCACCGCCGACGCCATCGGCGCCATCGCCCGCGGAAAACAGTTCATCTGCGTGGGCGACCAGAAGCAGATGCCCCCGACACAGTTCTTCCAGAAGACCAACACCGATACGATAGAGGAAGACGACGAGGCCGTCGAAGAGCTCGACAGCATCCTGGACGAATGCCTCACTGCCGGCGTGCACTCCTGCCACCTCAACTGGCACTACCGCTCCCGCCACGAGTCCCTCATCGCCTTCAGCAACCAACACTACTACGACAACAAGCTCAACACCTTCCCCGCCGCCAAGAACTCGCCCTTGCTCGGCGTGCATTTCCAGTTCGTGCCTGACGCGATTCTCGACCGCCGAACCCGCACCAACTCCGCCGAGGCAGATGCCATCGTCGCCTACGTCGCCCAGATGCTCGCAGACCCCGCACAGGCAAAGCGCTCCATCGGAATCGTGACCTTCAACATCGCGCAGTGCGAACTCATCCAGGACCGCTTCGAGCAGTTCCGCACCGACCATCCCCAGTTCGAAGAATACTTCAGCGACGCCCTTCCCGAGCCATTCTTCGTCAAGAATCTTGAGAATGTCCAGGGCGACGAGCGGGATGTGATTCTCTTCTCCGTGGGCTATGCCCCGGACGCAGACGGCAAGCTCTACATGAACTTCGGACCGCTCAATCGCGTGGGTGGCGAACGACGCCTGAATGTCGCCATCACCCGTGCCAAGCACCGCGTGGTGGTCTTCAGTTCCATCCACGCCACGCAGATCGACCTCTCGCGCACCTCCGCCAAGGGCGCCAGCGACCTGCGCGAATTCCTCGCCTACGCCGAACGAGGTGCCGCCGCGACCGCACCCAAGCTCGCGCAGGACCAGGCCGCCGACACCCTCCAGGAGATCATCGCAAAGTTCCTTGCCTCAAAAGGCTACGAGACCGACCGAAATGTCGGTTGCTCCTCCTTCCGCATCGACCTGGCTGTCAAGCACCCCGAAAAGCCCGGAGAATACCTGCTGGGAATCCTCTGCGACGGGCAGCGCTCCGCCCGCGACTACACCTGCCGCGACCGCGAAAGCACCCGCACCGGTGTCCTCAAAGGTCTCGGCTGGCATCTCGCCCACGCTTGGTCCACCGAATGGCGACTCGACCGTCCCGCCGCCGAACAGGCGCTCCTGGATGCACTAGAACAGGCGATAAATCCCAGCAGTTCTAACAGTTCCAGCAGTTCCGGCCAATCTAGTAAGCCTAGCCAGCCTAGTCCTGCTAATCAGCCTAGCCAGCCTAGCCAGCCCACCCCTGCACCTTGTACCTTGTACCCTGCCCCCTCTCCCCTCAAGACCAAGTGTCCGCTGGAGGAGTTCGGCGTTAGCACGCGTTGCCATACTGAATTGGTACGACAGGTCAAGGAGGTTATCGCAGCCGAGGGACCCGTTACCCACGCTTTGCTTGCGCGACGACTCCGTTCCGCATGGAAAATCGCCCGAAACACCCCAAAGGTACAGGATGCCATCCAGTCTGCCATCGAAGTCGCCAAGCCCTGCACCACCACCGACGCCTCCGGCAATTCGGTCTATTGGCCGGAAGGCATTAATCCGCAGGAGTATCGGGATTTCCGTGTACCCGCCACTCCCGAAGAGCGCCGCGCCTTTGACGAAATCCCCGATGTCGAAATCCACAACGCGGCACAAAGTATCCTGCGTGACTTCCCCGATGCCACGGAGGACATCGTCGTCCGCGAGACCGCACGCCTCTTCGGCTTCCCCTCCTGCACCCCAGCCCTCCGCAAGCGCTTCGATCTGGTAGCTGAAAATACAATTCATAACTAATTTAATATGACTGGTCTATTCATTACATTCGAGGGGCTGGACAAGGCCGGAAAGACCACGCAGATCGCACGGCTGGCCCAACGGCTGGAACGCCTCGGCTACACCGTGACCGCCACCCGCGAACCCGGCGGAACCACGCTCTGCGAGGAGATCCGCCAGCTCCTGATGAAAAAGCAATCCGAGAGGCTGGTGGATGAAGCGGAGCTGCTGCTCTTCTCCGCCAGCCGCGCACAACTTCTGCGCGAGCGCCTCTGGCCGGAACTGGATGCAGGGCACATCGTGCTTTGCGACCGTTTCGCGGACTCCACCACCGCCTACCAGGGCTACGCACGCGGCATGGACCTGGAGTTCATCCGGCAGCTCAACGCCTACGCCGTCGGAAACCGCTGGCCCGACCTGACCATCTTTCTCGACCTCACGGTGGAGGAGAGCTTCAAACGTCTCGGAAAGGTCCTTGACACCACACAGGCGGAGGTGGACCGCTTCGAAATCGAAAGCCGAAATTTCTACGAGAAGGTCCGCAAGGGTTTCCTGGAACTGGCCGCCGGGCACCCCGAACGCATTGTGACGCTCGATGCCACGCACTCCGTGGAAGAACTCGACGAGCAGATCTGGAAAATCGTCCAGAAACGCCTTCCGCGCCTTGAATCATGAGTACAACCACTTGGTCATCTGAATTTCCGCAAGCCGCACATGCGCTGGCCAAGGCGAAACTCCATGGCCGCACCGGCCAGGCATATCTGCTGATTGGCGACTCAACCGAGCAACTGGAGCGCTTCGCCCTCGGCTGGGCGCAGACCGCCGCCTGCACCTCCCCGCAGCCCGACGGCATGCCCTGCGGACACTGTCGAAATTGCACGCTCCTGCAAGATGGAAACTACTCCGAACTGGTACGCCTGGCTCCGGAGTCCAAGTCACGAATCATCCCTGTGGACGCGATGCACGAGTTCGAGCGCAAGATTATTCTCGCAGTTCCAGAGGGCATGCTGAAGATCGGTTTAATCGTGGAGGCCGACTGCATGAAAACAGAAGCCGCCAATGCCTTCCTCAAGACCCTCGAAGAGCCGCCGCGCGACGTGATGCTGCTGCTTCTCACCACGCGCCCGCAGCTGCTCCTGCCTACGATTCACTCCCGCTGCCAGAAGGTTCTTTTACTCAACAATAAGTTCAACTATAACGACTTGGTTCCCAAGGAATACCTGGAGACTTTGGCGACTTTGCACCGCAACGCCGGCACCCGCGTCGCACTGCGTGCCATTAGCGCCCTCCAGGAGCTCTTTGGAGGACTCCAGGCAAAGGCGGAAGAGACCGTCAAGGCAAACTGGGATCCACAGTGGGACGACCTGGCCGCCGAGGACAAGTCCCTTCGCAAGCAGGTTGAGGAACAGAAGAAGAATAAGATTGCCACAGAGTATCTGCGGCTTCGCGAGGCCTATCTGAACACGCTTCAGGCGTGGTTCCAGCAGCGCTACCTCGTGGCCGTCGGCGTCCCCGAGACATCCTTGCCCCAGCCGGAGTTCCTCCCGTACGCCCAAGGCGCCGCGCCTACCTGCGAGGAGGCCGAGGAAGACAACGAAACCGTACGGACCTTCATCCGCGCCCTGAAGGCCAATGTCCCCGAAGAACTCGACCTTGCCGCCTTCGCCCTGCAAATCTGCAAAAAGGGGTAGAGGAATAAAGGTACAAGGTACAGGGTACAAGGGAAATCATCTTTTGCAGGTTCTCGCTAGAGACATTTTCCCCTGTGGCGCGGCATCGTTTCTGATATCAAAGAGCGACAACTCTATTCCCAATATTTGTATTTGTCTTCATTGCTCTTGATTTCATGGGAATTTATATGAATTCATCTATTTGAATATCAAAATAATAAATATAATATTTTTTGGCGTGATATTCGGGCAAATCCCCCCAATGGACGGTTATATTGAGCGAAATGTGGAGATGCGATATCATCACGGCCTTCTTGGAAGAAACAAGTAGGATGATTTCAGCAGAATGCTAAAAATGGAGTTGGCGATGAAATCAGCGGATAATACTGGACAATTACTTGTGTCTCAAGAGTATAATATGGTGGCTTCCGAGATCCAGAATCGGATTTTGACGATTCGCGGCACTCAGGTGCTTCTTGACCGTGATTTGGCAGAATTATACGGAGTTTCGACAAGTGCGTTGAACCAATCGGTCAAGCGTAATATCAATCGCTTTCCCGAACGCTTCATGTTTCAGTTGTCGGACGACGAATTCAGAAAATGGAAATCACAATTTGTGATATCCAATTCGTCAGAAGCCACCATTCGACTGGGGCTTCGTAAACGGCCATTCGTATTCACGGAACACGGCGTTGCCATGCTTGCTTCGGTACTCAGAAGCAAGACGGCTGCCTGCGTGTCACTTGCCATCATTGACGCATTCGTCGCCATGCGCCGTTTTTTACTTGCGAACGTCGAGGTATTCAAGCGAATTGAAACCATTGAGAGACGCCAGATTGCGAATCAAGCGTACAATGAAGAACGTTTCCAAAAAGTGTTCAAGGCCCTGGACGAAAAGAAAGAAAAAGTCCAAGGCGTTTTCTACGACGGTCAACTGTGGGATGCCTGCTCGCTAGTGGAGAAGTTGATCGGTCGTGCCAGAGTTTCACTTCTGCTGATTGACAACTGGATAGGGCCTGGCACACTCGACATGGTGGCGAAAAAGGCCCCGGGCGTCTCTGTCGTGGTCGTGACCTCCAGCCGAGGCAACCAGCTTGCCCCCTCTGACATCGAGAAGTTCAACGCGCAGTACCCGACGCTGGATGTCAGAACCAGCATGGCGTTCCACGACCGCTTTCTCATCATCGACGACAAGGAACTTTATTTGATTGGTGCCTCCCTGAAAGACCTGGGGAAGAAGTGCTTTGGCTTCACGAAGATGGATCCGCAGGAAATCCCGCATCTCAAGGGAAAGGCCTTCAATGGCACCACCTAGTTGAAGAAAAGCAACAATGTTGACGAAAAGCATTATTCAACAACCCCATCGACCACGTCGTTTCAGAAAAAAACTTCGAATCGGCGACATATATTATGCCAATAGCTACAAGTTGCTGAAACAGGAAGCCAACAAGCTCATCCCAATGCTTTTCTTTCTCCTTATCCTGACCGCTCTCTCTGGCTTGCTCTGGGCGCTTATTGCCCAATCCGCCGGACTGCCGGCTGTGCCGGAAGGGACCACGCCGAAATCGCCGCGCTGGCACACCGGCTTTGTTAGAGCGGCAAAAATGCTTGCGATTTGCCAAGTTGGCAGTCTTATTCTATTGATACTGCTAATGATATTCAAGCCAAACTATATGCTACTATTTTGGCCGATTCTACTTCCCTATCTTGCAGTCGTCATTGTGTTTGTCTGGGGACTGCTCGCCCCGCGCCAATATTCCGACGGAAAAGACCGCAACCGTTTCTCTCATCTCCTGAGTCTCTTCTTTGTCTGTGGTCTCCAAAGCCTTTTGCTCTTCATCAGCCTTTGTGGTATATTTCTCTTCCAGAATATGACACATACATTCATCATTCGTGGGGCAACCCGAACCGAAACCCCATTCTCCCGATTCGGTGGCGGTGCCCAATGGCTTGCCGACACGATGGTTCCCGATGGTGCCAAAGACATTACATTTTATTACAACGGTAATTTTCTCGGCTACGATGCAGAGTTGCGCTGCACCTGCACCCAGGAGGAACTGCTTGCCTTCGCCGAAAAAAACGACTACGTCTTCCAGTCCGAATCCATCGAGCTCAATGCACGAACTGGCCAGAAGGAGGGAGATTGGATAAGTCGCACCTGGTGTCGATTTCATCCCAATCACGAAGAGAATTTCTTCCCCGCAGAAGAGATATATCCAAAGAACTTCCTAGCCTACAACTATCGTTTCTCCAACTTCGGAGGATATTCTTTTCTCTATGATGTAGAGTCCCAGACGCTCTACGCCAACTATTCGAGTCGCTGAAGAAACTCCACCGCGATGTTTTGGATTGCCATGGAATGCATGGGCAAGTGAACCACGTACCCGTGAAGCCAGCATGTCATCTAACTCTGTACATTGTACCCTGTACCTTGTACCCTAAATACCTCGAATCGTTTTCCAGTCAAACGGTGGGATGATGGGCTGATAGGTCTGCCACTCGTCCGGAGAAAAGAAGACCTTCGCCAAGAAGAGTCCCTGGGCAGGTGCGGAGTCCGCCGCCAGACTGCGGTCGCAACCCGCCAGCACGCGTGCGGCGTCCTCTGGCTTTGCATAGCCCTGTCCCACGTGCACCAGATAGCCAACCAGGCTACGTACCATTTTATATAGAAAACTGTCGCCCACCGCATTCACATAGACCATCCCGTCGTCAGGGGTAATTACCTCCAGACGACGCAGATTGCGCACCGTGCACTCAATCACCTTTCCGGGGTTCACCGCGAACGATGCGAAGTCGTGCTCGCCCTCCAGCAGCTTCGCAGCCGTGCGCATCGCCTCCACGTCCAGCTCGTGCGGTGCCTTCCAGAAGAAGCGCGTGTAGAGCGGATGCACCTTGACGCCAGGGGAAATGCAGTAGGTGTATGCCTTCCCGCAATTGTCGTAGCGGGCATTGAACGGCGCATCGCAGACTCGCACCGACTTGAGCAGAATGTCGTCGGGCAGCCAGCGATTCAGTCGTCGGGCCATCTCTTGCGGGGGGATGTCCTCCGGCATCACCACCTCGAAGGAAACCTGCTGGTCCAGCGCGTGCACGCCAGAGTCCGTGCGGCTGGAACCATAGATGCGCAGTTCGGGAGCACGTAGCATCAATCGCAGACGACGAAGCAACTCGCCCTGCACCGTTCGATTGTGCGGCTGTACCTGCCAGCCGTAAAATGCGGTCCCGTCATAGGCAATCGACAGATGCCATCGGGTGACTTCTTGCAGTTTCTCAGTTGGAAGGTCCTTCGTTTCCACTTTTGTTTAAAAAATAGTAGTTAAATTATTTGTTATAAATAAAATATTCATTAATAAATATCCTTTTTGCATTGGATCAGGTCCTCTAGTGCCTGCACCAGTTGCTTATGGATTGCGGCATGTGCCTCGGAGGGATTCTGGGGCAAGCCCGGAAGTCGTTGCAGAAGTTCCTCCGGTTGCACAAGTTCTAGCAGAGCAACGACTTCTCCGCCTTTCTCCAGCAATTCTTCGGAAACTGGCTTTCCGCTGCCCTCTTGTTGGAGAATGTCATGACAACGCATCCGTAACTTCTCAGCCCAGAACTCCAACGTCTGCAGAAGCACCTGGTCAAGCACACGCCGTCGCGCCTCATCCAACATCTCGCCTTCGCTCCAGACGCGATCGACGCGCAGTTTCGGTGTCGCTGCCACGGGCAGAACCTGCGCTAAATCCTCTACGACATGCTTGCCAGCCGCCTGCAATGGTCGAGTTTCCTCCACGACAAGTTCTCGACGGAGAAACTCGTTGATCTCCACCCGCCGTTCCTCCATGCCCGCCAAACGTATCACCAGTGAAAGCCGTACATGCGCCGTGCGCACGACAGTACGAGTAACAATCTCCTGGTCGTAAAGTTCCTGTACATATTGTATATACTGACCGTCAAGAATTTCGCGGTGTGGCTCGGACACACAACGGAACGCGCGGGTTTCGAGGCGTTCCGGTTCGGAGTTGCATTCGTAGGCCACCAGCATCCCGTCCACAAGAACAATCTCCGCCTGTGGCGTATTTTCCATCGGCTGACCGGTGCGAATCTGGAGGAATTGCCCCAACGAAGAGGTCTTCAGGGACTCATCCAGTCGCCGTTCAATATCGCGCTGCCACGCCAAACCGACACTTGGCGACTCAGATGAGAGCCGCTGAATTTCCACGTTCTTCTGGAATCGCTGTTTTCGTAGCATCTCCTTGGCATGTGCCGCGCGCTGGCGAGAGAGTTCCAACTGCTCTGGAGAAATCACATATGTTCCCATGAAATCAAGATCTGGAAGTTTCTGCAACAGAAGATCCGCCGAAACCACCAGACCAAAACGTCTCTCGATTTCATCCGCCCGCTGCTGCATGGCCAACAGGTATTTACCCGTCTCGGACAAGCAACGCTCGTGCAAATCGAGATTCGCTTCCACGAGTTTTTTTCCAAGCTCCTCGGTCAGTGCATCGCAATAGCAATACAACTCTTCAACCAAGCTGGGTTGAAAAAGACGATCTTCCTGCTTACGGAAAAACTTCAAAACCTGGCGATAATTCTCCAAATCAGACCTGGAAAGCAATTGGTTCACATAATCGGTAGTGGCCTGAATATGTTGCTTTAAGAAAATCCCCGCTTGATTTTGAATCACTTCGGCATTTTGCTCCAAAGCCTCGGCAAAACGTCCATCCTTGCGCCAAGCGAGCAAATCTTTGGAGAGCCTCTCCTCGCCAGATTGCCACTCCTCCAACGGCAGTCCGCTTAGCGACTGCAATTCTCTGGCAATCACCAAGTTCGGAGCTTGACGACGCATTGCCTCCAGGCGAGGTCGGGTCGAATAGTCACCCAGAATCTCCGGTGAATTGTCGCTCCTGACCCCCTTCAACGCCTCATCGAGCAGCTCCAATGCCTTCAGTCCCTGCCCCGCCTTCATCTGGGCGGTAGCCTGCTCTTCAATCGCCAAAAGCTGTTGCTTTTCCCAAACGGCCTTCTGAAGATTCCGCAATT
>JAFXSU010000208.1 GCA_017525435.1 Victivallales bacterium | reverse complement strand
GATGGCACTTGACTAAGCTGGTTTTTCAAGCAGCAAGGGTACGGGCGGGCAGCTCCCGTAGAATTTGTAGAAGTGCAATCAGGTGCCTTCTTGTGTAACAAAGCGAAAGGTGAAAGGGAAAAGTTTAAGGTTGAAGGAAACATTCGATGTTTCAAGCCTTAATGACCTTTCAGCTTTTGACTTACATCTCCCAGTAGGCCTGCACGAACCGAGTCAGATATGCCACGTCGGCAATGGAGGCGGTTTCGCGGAGAGA
The DNA here is from genome assembly GCA_017525435.1 of Victivallales bacterium. Classification (GTDB taxonomy): domain Bacteria; phylum Verrucomicrobiota; class Lentisphaeria; order Oligosphaerales; family Oligosphaeraceae; genus RGIG1601. The sequence goes on along the minus strand of JAFXSU010000208.1, from coordinate 2,787 downwards.
GTGCATTGCCCAGATCGGGATTCCCAGATCGATGGCAGGGATGCCCAGTGACGTGGCACCCATGGGACCGATGGTTCCGCCACATGGCATGTCGGAACGTGCCTCGAATACCTGCGTGGGAACATCGGCCTTTTCGGCAATCTCCTGGAATAGCGCTTCGCCAAGCACCGTGGTCGCATAGCGTAGTTGTGCATTGAGTTTGAGGGCAGGACCGCCGCCGAGCTTCGGAGCGTAGCCGGGATCGGAGAAGCTGGCGAAATTGGGATTGAAGGCGTGGGCGACGTCGATGGAGAGCATCGGCAGGGAGGCCGCCAGCATCCGTGCCGTCGCATCGGCCTCTGCGCTGAAGGCATGGGCGATACGGCTGAGCACGCGCGGGAGAAAATTGCTTCCGGCGCTGTCAAAGGACTGGCCGACTTCTTCCAGATTGAAGAGCGCGGCAACCTGCGTCTCCTCGGAATTGGGAGCGGATAGAAGTGCCTCGATGATACTGTGGCAGCTGCTCAGGTTGTCGATGTGCGCACCTTGTACATAGGGAGTGGAGGAAAGTCCGATGAGTTGCGCGGGTATTGTGGAATACAGGAAAAGTTCGGCGGCAGGGAGTGTCTTTCCTTCTGGCAAGGGCAAGCCGGCAAGGAGCAGCTCGTATAGGGATTCCAAGTTTGGCGCGTCAAAGAGCGCGGCGAGGTTTTCCTGAGGATTGTAGCTGAAATGTCCGCTGTTGGTGTTGGCGAAATGCGGTGGCGGATTCGGGATGACAGCCATCGGACCTTCGCTGGCGACCAGTTCGGCCGAGGGGCGGCCGTCGGTCATGCCGGCGACTCGGCCCGCCACGCCAAGGGGACGGTCCAGCCAGGTGGAGAGGATGGGACCGCCATAAATTTCAACCGGAATGCGCAGAGGCTCGCCGTCTTTGCCGCCTTTCGCGTCGGCAAGCTTAAGTTTGAGGGCCGGGCTGTCCGTGTGCGCCATTGCAATGCGGAAACCGTGTGCAGCCGGTGTCTGGGCGCTGGAGAGCCGGAAGGCAATCAGAGCGCCGCCGCGCACGACGAAGCCGCAGTCACCAGGCTGAAGTTCCCAATGATCCGCCTCTTCAAGGTGCTTGAAACCAGCCTCTTGGAGTTGCACGGCAAAGTTACCAACGGCATGGTAGGGCGTGTAGGAGGCGTCCAGAAATTCCAGAAAATCGTGTGGCATGGCGAAAGAAAGGGTACAGGGTACAAGGTACAGGGTACAGGGCGGCAAGAGCGACTGGCTCGGCTAGTGCGGCTAGGGCGGCTGGCTTGGCCAGTGCGGCTAGTGCGGCTAGAGCGGCCTACTTCTCCAGGATGGCTTTGATACGACGGACACCACGCGAAGAGGACTCTTCCTTGACGATCTTGAAGTGTCCCAGCTCAGCGGTGTGAGTGGCATGCGGACCGCCACAGATTTCCTTGGAGAAGTCTCCGATGGAGTAAACCTTCACGCGTTCGCCGTATTTGTTTCCGAAGAGTCCCTGGGCGTTGGTCTTGCGTGCATCCTCCAGGCTCATCTCCTCGCAGATGACAGGCAGGTCCTTCTGAATCTGCTCATTGACTTGGTCTTCGACCGCCTTGAGTTGTTCAGGGGTGAGCTTCTCCGGGTAGTTGAAGTCGAAGCGGAGGCGTTCAGCGGTGATGTTGGAGCCGTATTGGTGGATGTCCTCGGCGATGAGGTTCCGAAGAGCCTGGTTGAGCAAGTGCGTGGCGGTGTGGAGGTGCGCGGTGGCTTCGGAGTGGTCTGCCAAACCGCCGGCGAACTTCTGTTCGGCACCAGCCTGCGAGAGCTTCTGGTGGTCTTCGGCGGCTTTCTTGAAGCCCTCCATGTCCACCTTGAAGCCTTTTTCCTTTGCCATCTCGACTGTCAGCTCAATCGGGAAGCCGTAAGTCTCGTAGAGGTTGAAGGCGTTCTTGCCGGAAATCTGTTTGTTGACCACGAAGTCCGGCACGCGTTCAATCATCTTGTTGAATTCGCGGGTGCCCTTTTCGAGCGCAGTTGCGAACTGCCTCTCCTCGCGGTCAAGCTCTTCGGCGATGACCGCCTCGTGCTCTTTGAGTTCCGGATAGTATTCGCAATAGTTCGCAATGACCACTGCGGCGATTTGGGAGGTGAAGGGCTCGGTGCGACCGAGTTGGCGCGCTTCGCGAATGGCACGGCGGATCAGGCGGCGCAGGACATAGCCCTGGTCCACGTTGCCGGGCTTCACGCCGTCGGCCAGCAGGAAGGTCGCAGCGCGAAGATGCTCGGCCACGATGCGTGCGGAGCGGCTGGTGTGGTCCGCGGCGGGATTTCCGGAGAGTTCCTGAAGCTTTGCGAAGATCGGCTGGAAGAGCTCGGTCTGGTAGGCGCTCGGGACACCCTCCAGGAAGGCGGTCACGCGTTCGACGCCCATGCCGGTGTCCACATTCGGGTGAGCCAGAGGCTCGAATTTTCCCTCCAGCGTTTTGTTATACTGCATGAAGACGTTGTTCCAGATCTCGACCCACTTGCCGCAACCGCACTTGGGTGAGCAGTCCGGTCCGCAATCCGGCTTGTCCACGGGCACGAAGATTTCGGTGTCCGGTCCGCAGGGGCCGGACTGTCCGGCGGGTCCCCACCAGTTGTCTTCCTTGCCGAGGAAGTAGATGTTCTTTTCGGGGATGCCGAGGGACTTCCAGATGGCGGCGGCCTCGTCGTCCCGCGGGGCGTTTTCGTCACCGGCGAAGCAAGTGACTTTGATTTCTTCGGGTTTGAAGCCGAGCTCCTTGGTGAGGAACTCGAAGGACATGG
>JAFXSU010000024.1 GCA_017525435.1 Victivallales bacterium | reverse complement strand
TCCTCATGACCAAACTCGACCCGACCAAACTGGCTGACTGGCAGATTGCCGAGGCTGCCGAAGCTACCATGCTCACCCCGCAACAACTCGCTGACAAGCTTGGACTTCTGCCAGAAGAACTCATTCCTTGGGGACGCCAACTCGCCCGCGTGGATCAACAGGCCATCCGCGCCCGCCTCGCTAACGCCCCGCAGGCCAAGTACATCGATGTAACCGCCATCACCCCCACGCCACTCGGCGAAGGAAAGACCACCACCGCCATCGGACTAATCGACGGCCTCGCCAAGCGCGGGCACCGCGTTTCCGGCGCCATCCGCCAACCTTCTGGCGGTCCCACTTTCAACATCAAGGGCTCCGCAGCCGGTGGCGGCCTTGCGCAATGTATCCCGCTGACCACCTTCTCCCTCGGCATGACCGGTGACATTGACAAGATCACCAATGCCCACAACCTCGCGATGGTTGCCCTCACTGCACGCATGCAACACGAGCGCAACTACGATGACGCCAAACTAGCCGCCCGTGGCCTAAAGCGACTCGACATCGACCCTGATCGCGTCGAAATGAAGTGGGTCATGGACTTCTGCGCCCAGGCGCTTCGGAACATCACCATTGGCCAGGGCGGTAAGATGGATGGCGTGCCGATGCAATCCGGCTTTGCCATCTCCGTTTCCAGCGAAATCATGGCAATTCTGGCTTTGGCGCAGGACCTAAAGGACCTCCGCGAACGCATCGGACGCATCGTAGTAGCTTTCAGCCGCAGCGGCGCGCCAATCACCACCCATGACCTAGAGGTCGATGGCGCAATGACCGCATTCCTGGTAGACAGCCTGAACCCGACCCTCATCCAGACCCTCGAGGGACAGCCCGTCCTTGCCCATGCCGGCCCCTTTGCAAATATCGCCATCGGACAGAGTTCCGTAATCGCCGACCAGATCGGTGTGAGAACTTCGGAATACCATGTCACAGAGAGCGGATTCGGTGCCGACATCGGATACGAGAAATTCGTTAATCTTAAATGCCGTGCCTCCGGACTACGACCGGACGCCGTGGTAGTCGTGGCGACCATCCGCGCTCTCAAGATGCACGGCGGCGGACCCACAGTGAAGCCTGGTGCAAAACTGGATGACGTCTATGTCCACGAGAATCTTCCGCTGTTGGAGAAGGGCTGCGAGAACCTCCTGGCGCACATTGAAATCGTGAAAAAGACCGGCATCCAGCCGATCGTTTGCCTCAACCACTTCTACACCGACACCCCCGAAGAACTCAAGCTTGTTCGCAAGATTGCCGAGGAGGCAGGCGCTCTGGTGGCGGTTTCTCAGCACTGGCTGAAGGGCGGCGAAGGCGCATTGGAACTGGCAGAAGCGGTTGAGGAGGCCACTCGTCGCCCGCACGCTTTGAAGTTCATCTACGAGAACACGCAACCCGTGAAGGAACGCATCGCCGCCATCGCCCACGAAGTCTATGGCGCGGGCGAAGTCACCTATTCGCCCGAAGCCGAGGCGAAACTACAGCTCATCGCAAACGACCCTGCGCTAGCCAAGCAGTGCATCTGCATGGTCAAGACTCACCTGAGTCTCTCTGCCGACCCGGATGTGAAGGGCCGTCCCCGCGGCTTCACCCTCCCTGTGCGCGACATCCTTCTCTATCAGGGCGCGGGCTTTACCGTGCCGGTCACCGGCGACATCAAGCTGATGCCCGGCACCTGCTCCGATCCCGCATTCCGGCGCATCGACGTCGATGTCGAGACCGGCAAGATCAAAGGGATGTTCTAAAACGTGAACTGGCTTCTCTGCGACATCAACGAGACCCTCGCATTTCAGTCAGAGGGCGTAGACTGGCATACCGACTGGTGGAAGGTGCTCATCATTGCCTTCGCAGCACTGCTGTTCCTGGCCTTGCTATTGCGTCTCTCCCTTTACATCATGCGGATTGTCGGTGTCGCCCTCTGCGTTGCGGTAGGTTGCGCCGGCGGCTGGATCGCCAAGGGACTGCTCAGTGAAGTCATCGCACAGAACCTTCCGGAATCCGCCGAGCCGTATGCACCGCTCGCAAGTGGACTTCTCGGATTCCTGCTCTGCTTTGGAATCGCGGCATTCATCATGACGCTCATACGCCGAACTGCCCGTCCGCAGCCCAAGCCCAAGGCGGAGGAGAAGTGAAGGCACTTGTCTCCGCCAGTCCTTTCACGCTCATCGTCAAGAACTCGCGCTTCCTCGCCGAGCTCTTGACGACGGACTCTGCAGAAGTGGCGCGAGCACTCTTGACCAGCCAGCGAGAAAAATATCCTGATGCCTCGCATGTGGTTCATGCACTAGCAATTGGTCCTACTGCCGGCGTGCTGGGATGCTCCGACGACGGCGAACCCGCCGGCACTGCCGGTCGGCCGGTTTTGGAGATCCTCAAGGGTTCTGGCATTACCAATGTCATGTTGACTGTCACCCGTTGGTTCGGCGGGACCAAATTGGGTACCGGCGGGCTGGTCAAGGCGTATGGCGATGCCGCAAAGGGCGTGCTGGCGAATGCAGTCACACGAGAGATTGTCGATATGGCGCAATTCGCCTTCACCCTGCCCTACCCCATTTTGGAGGCAGGCAAACGACTGCTGCGCGACAACGCCTTCACCATCCAGACGGAGAACTATACCGCCGAAGGGGATGCCATCCAAGGTGAACTCCCAGCCAGCCAAGGGGACACTCTCATGCGCCTTCTTGGCGACCTCTCCCGCGGACAAATCGTCATTGAACGGAAGTGAATTGTCTCATTGGTGGAGAATTTCCGAGGTTTTCCTGCAAAAATATGCTTCCAGTACTGGAAATTCCTCGAAAATCTATTACTGTACGAATAATTCTATCATTTTCTAGAAATTTCTTGGATTTTTCCGGCTACCGTCCGAATTTTCTGCGCTGCCATGACCACCTTGACCGTTGATAGCCAAGTCTTCAGTAAGCTCATTTATGAGCGATCGGTGATTTTGGTGTCCACGGCGGACCGAATGCTGACCGGTGGAGCGGAAGCCTTCCAGCTTACCAGACCGCTTCTAGGCGTGCTACTCCAGGAGTCCACCCAACTGGAAGAACTATTGGACGCATACGGCGCACGTATCAACCAGCAGTGGTTCCCCTTCCGGCTGCATGTGGCAACCATCAAGAATTTCAGCACCGCTGGCTACGAGCTGCTGCATCTGCGGTCCACCATCCAAAATTATGACTTCCAGGGCACGCACCCGCATTTCCGTAGTGCCACGGAAGATGCCATCGACTTCGTGGCTTCCTTCATCTTCTGTTCGCTCCATGGACTGCTGGAAGATACCAAGCAATTTGGATGGCCACCGCCTGAGGCGCTTCATGGATATGACTTTACCGAGAATCTCCCGGCCGGCCGACTCCCCAAAAATCGCACTATCACCAGCCCCACCTCCGCCCAGCAGCTGGTCATCAATCTCGCAACCGATTTCCTCAACAACACCGAGGATGCCAAATTCCTCGACAATGCGGACAAATGCCGTGCCCCCGACTGGAATGGCCTCAACTTCGACCTCCTTACCGAAACTACCTTTCTCATCCTGGAGGGGAAATTCCACACCATGCAGTCGCTATACGACACCTATATTTCGTTCAGCGACATTGAGGGCGCGGACACCTCTTTGCGCGCCCTGCGCGGACACATCAGCGTGGTACTCCACCTCCTGAAGATCGCGACTATTTTCATCCATTTCTACGAGCGCCACCTCAAGGTGCAAAGCCATGAGCTCTTTTGCCATGAACACTGCGTGCTGGAAGGGAATTGGTATATGGAGGTGCTTACCCACTATCTCTGTCATTACGCATACGAATTCCTGGCTAGTGCCCGTGGACTGTGCCAGCACATGCTGCAGCACTATGCGGTCATTGAGACCCGCGAGGTGCCAGTGCCACCCTACTTCGGTTTCCACGTGCGCCCATCCGCCCTGGTCTCTGCCATCGTGCGCCACTACGGGGGAAAAGTGATGCTAATCCTTGATCGGGAGTATGATGCAAGTGCACCGATGAATCTTTTCCTGGTCAACGAGTGGGTGAATCAGCTTAAGCGTCAGCATGTCGGAGAGGAACTACACAAGATGGACGAACTTCTACGGGAGACGCAGACACAGCTCGACAGTGGCAAAATCACAAAAGTCACCGCCGTGCGCAATATCATCCGTGCGCTGGCGCAACGCGATGTCATCAACGTCCTAAAATACCCGTTGAACGTCGAACCCATCATCAATAGCTCCAGCGCACCCACTCTGCTGGAACTCATGCAGACCATTGTGGCAACATTGCTTGCTCAGCGTGAACTCAATATCATCTATCCTATCAAAGTCAAGTTCCGCGGTGATGCACGAGTTCTTAAGGACATTGAAATCCTCGCTGCTAACGGCTATGGCGAAAACGAGACGGGCTCCAACATCCCGTTGCCACCAGAACTTACCTATTTGACCTTTTCACGAGGATAAAAGTTAGCCTCGACAGTTGACGCTGTGGACCCTGAACCTGACGATTGACGTCTTTCGTACCACGCGGCATAGGTTTGACTGCAGAGGTCCAATGACCACAATGGGTCACCCTCATGGTCAAGCCCAAGATAGCGGCTATAGGAATATTGTCCACGTTTTCGCAGGCGTTGCTTCAAAAGGCGAATTTCGTCCTGGGTTCCTAACGCAAAATGACCGGAATACTTGACATTGTGGCTGGCCGCAACTATCGCCCGATGTCCTTGTTGACGTTCCATCAGTTTTCGCTGCCAATCCAAGAACTCCTTGATAGACTGCATCTTGAGTGTTTTTACAAGAAGCACGCGGTCCACAATGGATACTTCGGCATCGCAATTTTGCAATTCATGGTAGGAACAGTATTTCCAGTGAATCGGATCCATGCCTTGTTGATGGTTGAGAGCATTTGCATCAATATAGGATATGACATTCTTGAAATGTGCGGATGTGCCGATATGCGTAGAAGAAAACCGGTCGCGCCAAAAGTGCCCTTTTACCCCATTTACTCGATTGAAGTGCTGGGCCATCCGCCCTGCCAGAGATTGCATCGCACGACTGACCCGGACAACATCGGCCCCTACTTTGACCAGTAAGTGAATATGGTTCTTCATAATGCAATAACCAAGGACAAGTAGACCGTATTTTGCAATGACATCCTTGAGCAACCAAAGATAATATTCACGCATTTCTTCACTCTCAAGCAGAAATTTCTGCCATTCGCATTGTTGGGTAATGTGGATGAAACTCTCGCTTTGTAGATTGCGTGCTCGACGTGCCATATATGACCTCCGTTTTAGAACAAGACTTTTTTAGGAAACGCTGTGTTCCCCAAAAGGGTACCTAGTTGAACTTTTTGCTTAAAGGTTAAGGCTTAAGGCTTAAAGACTAATGCTATATTCCCTATGATGGCGCTTAACTAAGCTGGTTCTTCAAGCTGCAGGGGTACGGGGGCGGCAGCTCCCGTAGAATTTGTAAAAGTGCAATCAGGTGCCTTCTTGTGTAACAAAGCATTAGAAAAATGCATCACTTTGGCTATGCAAACCAGACCATCTAGTGTGATGCGGTACTAAAGGCACCTGAAATGGTAAGAATCAAACGAATGAATGATTAGCCAAGTAAATGAAGCACCGCAAAAAGGGCACCTGGAAAAACTATATCTTCACCTTTGAAAAAACCGAGTTGTTTCAGCGCAAATCTCTGAAATTGAGAATCGTTATAAATACATATAAAAGCATTGGAAAAAGTATTACAACAGTAGATTTTCAGGGGAGATTCCCAGGGGACAGACCAGCGTATCGCAACACGACCCATGGGGACAGACCACGACGACAAGCCCATGCATCGCAACGCGACCCAGGGGACAGACCACGAGACCACGATGGCAAACCAGCGTATCGCAACACGACCCACGGGGACAGACCACGATACAACACGACGAAGGAATCATGTGTATCGAATTCTGGTTTTTCTTCGAAATGGACCAATGCGGTGAGGAAATTGGCAGATACCATAATAGTGTTTTTGTTTTAGGTATTAAAGTATAGACTCATGCCTACTGCCATTGACACAACCGAAAACATCGCATTGCCTCTGTCAGCGGGCAGTCAACATCATCGGCACGAAGCTCTTTTGTTGGTGTTTCTACTGACCATCAGCGCTCTGAATTTCATTCGTGCGGTAAACTATGACTTCTTGGACCACTGGGATGACGGCATTTTCATCTTGGAGAACAGTCATTTAGACTGGACGGCGAAGAATCTCCAACGTTACGCCACACGCCCCTTCCAAGACCTCTACACCCCCTTGCCGATGTACTCGCTAATGGCGGACAACGCACTTTTCGGACACAAGAGCCCTCTGCCCTACCATCTCCATAACCTCGCTCTGCATCTGGCCGCCGCCATACTCCTCTACTGGATCTGCCGGCAACTCAAACTCCCTCCAGCCTGGGCGTTCCTCGCCACGCTTCTTTGGAGCGTCAATCCCCAAAAGAGCGAGTCCGTGGTCTGGATCACCGAACGCAAAGATGTCCAGTGCGGACTTTTCGCTTTCGCGGCTTTTTTTGCGTTTCTTTTGGAAATTAATAGCATAACTATTTGCAAACAAATCACTTATGCTATTATTTGTGGAATTTTAACCACCCTGGCAATCTTCGCCAAGCCCGCTGCCGCACCATTGGTCGGCATCTTCGTGGTCTATGCCCTGTCAGAACGCAAATGGAGGTGGACGCTGCTCATCCCAATTTTCTGTGGTCTAGCGGCGACCATCTGGTCGGCTTTCATGACCGCGCAGACGAATCCGGGCGTTTTCTCCTTCGCTCCGGCAGTTCCGCTTCACAATCTCCTTTGGTATCCGCTCACCGCCGTACTGCCGAACTTCTGGGTCAACCCAATCTACCCGAACATCTTGGAATTCAAAGAATACTGGGCAATCTACCTGGGCGGTGTGCTCTTGTTGACCGCATTTTTCTGGTATGCGCTCTTCATCCGCCACCTCGCCTGGACCAAAGTGCTCGTCGGAATTCTCATCCTTGGGGGCACAATGCTCCCGGTGCTTGGAATGTGGGTTTACACCAACTTCGACTACTGCGACCGCTACAACTACCTCGTCTCCGCCGTAGCGGTCATCGGTCTGGCGCTCGTCATTCCAGAGAACCGCGCCACCCGTCTAGGTGCTTGCCTCCTCGTCGCACTGATGGCATTGGCCACCCAGCTCAACCTCGGCGTCTGGCACGACACCCAGACTTTCTGGCGAACGCTCATTGCTCGAAATGAACGTGTCAACCCGAAAGTCTTCGAGGTCGCCGCCAATGACTCGCTGATTCGGGACGACGACCGCGACCTGGACTACGTCGTCGGACTCATCCGGCAGCACCGCAATGACCTGGAGAGTCCGCGCCTGAGCCTTGCGCAAGTGGACAACACCATTTTGCTTCTGGAATCCCATGCGCATCTTTTGCGTGAGGAACACTCGCAGTTTCTCGCGCAGATCACGCCTTTGATGCAGCAAGAGTCCGAAACCGGCGACCTCCCGCCATTCATGCGCAGTCCGAACTACCCCAAAATCTACCGGCGCAACGCGAAATTCGCACGTCTGCTGCAACGACTTCCCATACAACCAACTCCAAGTCAACCTTAAACTGCAATGCAACTGGTTTCCGACCAAATTCTGAAAGCCCAGCAGGGCTCCTCGTGGATCCGCCGAATGTTCGAGGCGGGCATCGAAATGAAAAAGCAATTCGGCGCCGAGAATGTCTATGACTTCAGCCTCGGCAGCCCCGACCTCATGCCGCCAGCCACCGTCATCGACACCCTGCGCGGCCTTGCCGACAAGGTGAATGTCCCTGCCGGGCTGGGCTACATGCCCAACGCAGGCTATCCCGCCGCCCGCGAGGCGCTGGCGAAATGGACTGAGGCCGAACAAGACGCCCCGATGACCGCCGCAAACATCATTATCACGGTCGGCGCGGCCGGCGGCCTCAACTGCATCTTCCGCGCGATCCTCATGCCTGGCGAGGAGGTCATCTGTCCCTCGCCCTATTTTGTGGAATACGGCGCGTATGTGGGCAACTACGGCGGTGTCCTCAAGCCCGTCAAATCCGCGCCCGGCACCTTCAAGCTGAACCTCGACGGCATTGCCGAGGCCATCACCGACAAGACGCGCGCTCTGCTCATCAACTCCCCCAACAACCCCGCCGGCGTGGTCTATACCGCCGATGAAATCGATGCGCTGGCCGACATCCTCCGAAAGGCTAGCCAGAAATTCGGCCGACCGATTCTGCTTATCGCAGACGAACCGTACCGTTTCCTCGCCTACAACGGAATCACGGTGCCCTCCGTGCTCCCCCGCTACGAATATTCCGTGGTCTGCTCCTCCTTCTCCAAGAACCTCGGGCTCGCCGGAGAACGCATCGGCTACATCGCCGTCAATCCCGCCATGGGCAAAGAGGACGCCGAACAGTTGGTCTCCGGGCTCATCCTCACCAACCGCATCCTCGGCTACGTGAACTCGCCCTGCATCGGCCAGAAGCTCATCATCGGAGGACTCGCCGACATCCAGCTCGCTCTCAAGCTCCAGAACGACCAGCTCGCCATCTACGCCGAACGCCGACGCATCATGGCCGACATCCTCACCGAGGCTGGCATCGAATTCCAGATGCCCGCTGGAACCTTCTACTTCTTCCCAAAGGCTCCTCACGGTATGGACGACGTGGCCTTCGTGAAGAAGCTCGCCGACGAGCATATCCTCGCCGTCCCCGGCTCCGGCTTCGGCTACGCAGGATACTTCCGCATCGCCATCTGCGTGGACAAGACCGTCATCGAACGCTCCCGCGTCGGCTTTGCCGCCGCTGCAAAGAAAGTCTAAAGCTGAAAGGGTAAAGTCTACTTGGCATCCGGGACAAACGGGACCTCTGGGACCGACGGGACTCTGCCCTCTCACC
>JAFXSU010000207.1 GCA_017525435.1 Victivallales bacterium | reverse complement strand
GAAAGACATCGAGACACGGCGCGCGGAGGCGGTCGAGGAACTGAGAGCCGCTTTCGCCGAGCTGGAATCGGGCGGGGGGCTTACGCGCTTTGTCGGCGGGCACGGCATCCAGAGCCGCGTGTTCGAGTTCGAGTGGCACGAGGAGACGCTTGAAATATCGTTCCGCCTGCCGTACGAGCGACTCCTTCAGGACGAGGCATCGCAGAAGGAGGGCGACGAGGAGATCGCCGCGGCCATGCGGATGGCCATTCTCCTGCTGACGACGGCGGGGCGCATGGAGTCGCCGTCGCGGATTGAGGTCACCTGCAACGACCGCGGCACGACGTATGCGGTCTATTCCGCCGATGGGGAGCTCGAGGATTCGGGCACGGACTGGGCGCCGCTCGTCAAGCGCCTCGCGGCCGAATTCGGCAACGCTTCAGAGCCCCTTGCCATCATCTGGCCATAATCAAGGCGGTCAGGACACTCGCTTTCGAGGACTTGAACGGCGTCAGTTCAAGGGCGAAGTCGTTGTTCGACGCCCTCGAAAGGGTTGCGGAATTCGTGTTGGAAATCGACGCCGGCGCATAAATCGGAAAGGGCCATCACAAGATTTTGCCCATGAACATGAAAAGACCTTTCATCTTTGCATTTGCAGTTGTCTTAAGTGTACTTGGCGGTGAAGCAACGATATCCCAGGACATGGTCCGCCTGGACAAGATGTGCCAAGGATACTATTTGAATCCACAGCCCGACACCGTCCCCGAGATGCTTTGCCTTTTCGATGGCATGGCTAAGACATACACAAAAGACGAATTGTCCGGTATCGAAGCACCAGTCATCGGCTTCTTCAGCGAAATATTTCGGGCGAATCCCGACAAACTGGACGAATGGGACAAGGTCATCGACAGGCTGTCATCTAAATCATTGAAAAACTATCTATGGGGCGCCTTGTGTTATGCAAACACTGACGCGGCCTTGAAAGTATTCAAAAGGCACGCGGGCCTGGAGAACTCATTCCTGACGAAACGCTATGGCGGCGGAGTTACCCCTATTTTAAAGTGGAAGCTAGAGCAACTCTCCCTCGGTGATTTGGATGCTTGCTGGGGAGCCTTTATGGAGGCAATGGCAGCCAAACAACGAGAAAACCTGCTGACAGAGGGAAACCGTGCCAGAATGGAACGGCTGAATGTGCCCGTGTCGAACTCCGCAGACAACGCCTCATCTGCGTCTGCACCAAGGGAAAACACGCCTCTTCCCGCAAAGGAGCGTGACGTAAACTACAGCACGGACGCGCGGTTCAAAATCTTGTACAAAAAAGCAAAATACCAACATACGAACAGCCACCGAGGCAATGGCAGAATTGTCAAAGGCAAATTGATTGTGGAGGGACAGGAAACCTCCCTTGACGGCGTGGCTTCCAAGGCGGTTTTTGCCAGTGATGGCCTTTTCGTCGCGCCATTGTATGCAGGGCGCACCTTGCGCTTCGTAAAACATGGATACGAGCCTCTGGACATAGAACTTCCGAAGCAGTTGAACGGCATTCCAGGACCGGACTTGGATTTGGGGGAGCAGACCTTGCATCGACTGCCGGAAGAGATGACCGTGGCAGTGCAGTTTGAACTGAAACTCCCCGAAGGCATTTCACAGGCGCAAGTGGAATTGTGGACCGGCGAGCTGCCTTCCACCTGGAACGATGATGGCTATGATGAAAACGCACGCATTGCCGCCTTCGCGGCCAAGACCTTGCAGACTGACGGCAAGATCGTCCTCTCCGGCCTGACGCCGATGCCTTACGAATTGAGGATTGCCGCACCTGGATGCATGTTCTGCAAGAAGGCGTTTGATGCCTCTGCGGAAAAGGATTTGGGCACGATTGCCCTGCAGAAAATCCGAACCGCGACATTCCAAATGGCCAAGTTCAACACGTCAGAGAACCAGAAGGAAGTTGACGTCTCTGTCGATGGAGAAACCAAACTGGTCATTGCCGACACGCCAGACGAATTTGGACAATATGACGGTTTTGACTTGACCTACCTGGACGCGACACATTTACGCGCACATTTCATTTACTGGCCGAATTACTTTGACGACTACGGGGCGATGAGTTTTAAGGAGTTCCGCGAACTAAACCAAAAAGGCGCACTTCCTGCCCCGAAAACAATCAAAGGGGAGACAGCCTTGGAGGTCGGGCATTTCTATCGCTTCCGCTGTGACTGGCGGAAAGCGGATATCCTGCTGTTCTTTTCAAAGATGGAATGAGGAAAGCGTGTCCATCCGGGCCATCATGGCCATCCGGAACAGCCGGGCCATCCGGAACAGCCGGAGCAGCCGGAGCAGCCGGAGCAGCCGGAACATCCGGAACATCCGGAACATCCGGAACATCATGGCCATCCGGAACATCCGGAACATCCGGAACAGCCGGGGGCAGCCCCCGTATGAATTTCAAATGAACCGGTTCATCACAAACATCTTCGCCATATTACTTCTGGCCATGGGCAGTCTGCTCGGGCAGACGCTTATCTACGATGGCGCCTTTTCGGAGGAGGAGTGCCAGGCGTGGCAATTGCCGACGGGGGCGTGTTGGATCGAGGAGGATGGCGGGCAGGTTCTTCAGGTGCAGGGGAATGGCAAACCCGGATGCGTCGTCCTGGCGACTCGCAACTTCGATTTCGCGTCGCACGCCAGCCGCGGTCTTTTGATGCTGAGCGGCGAGGTCAGGCATGCGGGCGTGAGCCAGCCGCGCGATCCCTGGAATGGCGTCAAGTTCATGATGGTCATTCCGCAGGAGGACGGCAAGAACGGCTATTTCCAGGCGAAGGAAGGCATCGGGGACAGTGCCTGGCATCCTGTGCAGGCGTCGGTCCAGGTTGGCGCGGGGATGTCCGCAGGAAGAATCATGCTCGGTCTTCAGGATGCTGCGGGGACGGTGTGGTTTCGCCGCCTGAAAATGACCTTTCTTTCTCAGGACGAGGCTTTTCCGCCTTTGACTCCGCCCGACTTCCAGGCACCATATACCAAACGTCTCCAAGACGAGCCGGTGCGGCGCGGTGCAATGTCCCCTTATTCCTACACGGAGACGGTGGTTTCGGAGGACCTCCCGGTGCTGCGCTCGTGGGGTGCCAACCTCCTGCGCTGGCAGATTGTCCGCAACTGGAACAACTGGCAGGACAACCAGGACCCTGACGAGTACCTCCAGTGGATCCAGAGCCGCATCCCCGGCACGCTGAAGGTCCTGGACAAGGCGGAGGAACTGGGGATGAAGGTCGTCGTGGACCTCCATGTCCCTCCGGGCGGCCGCGATGCCGCAGGCAACATGGTCATGTTCGACAACGCCACCTACGCCGAGACCTTCAAAGCGGCGTGGCGCCTGCTGGCGACGGCGTGCAAGGGGCACCCCGCGCTCTTCGGCTACGACCTGATCAACGAACCGAGCCAGGCCTACCAGGTGGTTCGGCGGGATTACCTTGGACTGCAATACGATGTGGCGTGCATCATTCGCGAAATCGATCCGGAGACGCCAATTGTCGTCGAGGCAAACGGCTGGGACAATGCGGCGATGTTCGCCTACATGAGCGCCTTGCCGTTGCCGGATGTCATCTACCAGGTCCATTGCTATGTGCCCGGCGAGTTCACGCACCAGGGAGTGAAGCGGGAGTGGATTCGGCTCTCCTACCCAGATGCCTCGCGGGGATGGGACAAGGAGTTCCTGCGAAAGCACCTCCAACCCGTTCGCGAGTTCCAGTTGCGCCATGGTGCGAGAATCTACGTCGGGGAGTTCTCCGCAGTTCGCTGGGCAGAAGGTGCCGAGGAGTATCTGCGCGACTGCATCGCGCTCTTCGAAGAATACGGCTGGGACTGGAGCTACCATGCCTTCCGCGAATGGGAGGGCTGGAGCGTCGAGCATGGCGAGGACCCGCAGGACACCCGTCCCGTCTCGCAGGATACCGT
>JAFXSU010000206.1 GCA_017525435.1 Victivallales bacterium | reverse complement strand
TCGGTGAAATGCGTGACTTGGAGACCATCGGCGCCGCCATCACGGCCGCTGAAACTGGTCACTTGGTCTTCGGAACATTGCACACCACAGGTGCCGCCGAAACCATCGACCGTATCGTGGACTCCTTCCCCACCAACCAGCAGGCGCAGATCCGCACCCAGCTGGCCTCCACATTGATCTGCGTGATCTCTCAGTTGTTGCTCAAGCGCAAGGACAAGAAGGGGCGTATCGCGGCTTTTGAAATCATGGTCACCACGCCGTCCATTCAGGCGCTGATCCGCGATGGCAAGACCTTCCGAATCACCTCTGACATCCAGACCGGTGCCAAATACGGCATGAATACGCTGGACACGCACCTCATCCGCCTCTACAATGAAGGCAAGATCTCCTATGGTGACCTGATCACCAAGTCCCGCGACCCGGAAGGCGTTCAGCAGAAACTGCACCAGATGCTCATGGAGCAGGGCGCCGTCGGCGGGCAACAAGTCAAGAAATAATCATTCCTGGGCATTTCCTGAAAGGAGGTTCCAATGGCAAAATTCCAATACACTGCATACGACAGCGAAGGCAAGCTCAAGAAAGGCGTTCTGGAAGCTGACGACGAGCAGGCCGCGACCATCCAGTTGCGCAACCAGTCCCTGGCTCCGACCAGCCTGACCACCATCGGCGGCGGGAGCAAGGGAAAGGGCGCGGCAGCCGGCGCCGGTGCGCTTTTCGGCATGCCGAAAGTCAAGACCAAGGCGCTGTGTACCGCCACGCGTCAGCTGGCCACCCTGATTGAAGCCGGTCTGCCACTGGTGCGCGCTTTGCGCACTCTCGAGCGCCAGGCCAAAGGCAACCAGCCTGCTCTATATAAGGTAATGGGCAACCTGGCCGACTCCGTGGAAGGCGGTTCGACCTTCTCCGAGGCGCTGGCCAACCACCCGAAGTCCTTCAACAAACTCTACGTCTCCATGGTCCGCGCCGGTGAGGCATCCGGTGCGCTGGATGTGGTTCTGAACCGTCTGGCCGAATTCATGGAGAAGGCGCAACGCATCGCCGGCAAGGTCAAGTCCGCAATGGTTTACCCGATTGCGGTTTTGATCATGGCCATGGGCATCACCGCCGCCCTGATGATCTTCATCATCCCGAAGTTCGGCGCGATGTTCATGGAAATGCTCCCTGGCGAGTCCCTGCCGGGCATCACCCTCTTCGTCATCAACGCCTCCAATATGCTGAAAGACCACGCGCTCACCGTGCTGGCATGCATTGTCGGTGGCATCTTCGTCTTCAAACTACTGCTGAAGACAAAACCTGGCGAATACTGTTGGGACTTGTTCTGCATCAAGGTCCCAAAAATCAGCGGACTTGTGGTCAAGAACATCTCCGCACGATTCGCAAGAACCTTGGGAACCCTGATGGGCTCCGGCGTCGCCGTCCTGTCCGCCCTCCAGATTGTGCGCGACACCGCCGGCAACGAAATCTTCGCCCGCGCCATCGACACCGTGCACGACTCCGTGAAGGAAGGCGAAGGCATGACCAAGCCGCTGGAGAAGTCCGGCGTCTTCCCGTTGATGCTCTGCTCCATGATTGAAGTCGGCGAGGAGACTGGTGCACTGCCCGACATGCTCAACCGTGTCGCCATCGTCTATGAGGAAGAGGTCGACCGCGCAGTCGAGGGCCTCACTGCGTTGATTGAGCCGTTGATGATCATGTTCCTGGCTGGCGTCATCGGTACCATCGTCATCGCGCTCTTCGCCCCGCTGGTCAAGATGATTGACAAGCTTGGCGGCTGATCGCCAACCCTGCATTCCCGCCTACGATACCGCGCCGCCGTCACCGGAGAGTTTGTCCCGGCGGCGGCGTGTTTTTTCCGGCGCACGAAACGCCTGTGAAATTCGCCCTGTTTCCTTCTGACAGTGATTTCCCCCTCGCTCATCGAAAAGATTCGCCAGAATGACCTGCCAGCCATGGTTGAGCTGGACACGATGGGCATTTCTCCCTCCCCTGCCGAAACCGCAACGCAGTTTGCGGATCGCCTGGAGGCATTGAACCTCAACTTTGCCAAGATGGAGGACTCGCTTCACAATACCGGCGAGTATACCGTCGAAGGCGTCACCGTGAAGGGCGCCGCACGGATCCACGAGGAGGTCTTTGCCGAACCGATGGAGCGAACCAGCCGGCTCTTCGGCTTTCGGTGCGACTGGGTTCCGGGATTCTTCTTCCCGGCCAGACCGCTGAGCTTCTTTGGCGGCTACGCCTTCTACTTCTTCCCGGAATTCTTTGCCATGTTCTTGGCCCGCAACGAATTTCGCAAACGCCCCAAATGGCTTTTCATCGAGCGGAACGAGCTGGTCGCCCACGAGATGTGCCATATCGCACGAGCCGCCCTGGAGTCCCAGGCCTACGAAGAACTCTTCGCCTACCAAACCGCAACCACCGCCTTCCGGCGGTTTACCGGCGGGATTTTCCGCGAGCAGATTGATTCTTTCCTGTTTCTCGGCGCTACCTTCCTTCTGCTTTTCTGGCAAATGGCACGCGCCTTCGCCTTTCCACAACTGCCTGCCTGGCCTGGCTGGGCAGTACTGGCCGCCGATTTCACCTTTTTGCTTGTGCGTCATTGCCTCACCTACCGACGCTTCACTACCGCACGAGACAAATTGACCCGCCTCTATGGCGACGAGGCTGTCGCACGCGCGGTGCTTTTCCATGCCAGTGACACCGAAATCCCCATGCTGGCAGACACGCAGAACCCCGCTATGCTTTTGGACGAGTGGTCCAAGACCCAGCTTCGCTGGCAAATCGTCCAGCTACGCTTCCCCTGGAAGCCTGCCGATCCGCAATGAACTCCGCCCTGCTCAAACGCCTCCGGCAATTCGCGGCTAGTCGCCACAACCAGCGCAAAGCACCCTTCTTCGTGGTTGAGGGTCTGCGTTGCTGCCAGGAGGCGCTAGCCCGCCGGCCCCAATGGGTAGAGGCAGTCCTCCTCGCCGATGACATTGCGGAAACACCGAATGGCCTGGAGTTCGCGGAATCCTCCCGCCAGGCAGGCATTGCCCCAGATTGCATTTCAGCCAACGAGTTTGCGCAACTGGCGATGACCGAAGGCCCGCAGGGAATGCTCTGCGTGATGCGCAAACCGGAGACAACCACACCAACTTGCCTGGATCCCACCTGCACGCTGATCCTCGATCAAGTCCGAGAACCTGGCAATGTCGGAACCATCCTGCGCACCGCATGGTCTATTGGATTGTCGCAAGTCTGGTTCACTGAAGGCAGTGCGGACCCATGGTCGCCCAAGGTCGTTCGAAGCGGAATGGGTGCGCAATTTGCCATAAATGTCCATAGTTTTCCAGATTTGTCCAATGCTGTCAGGCATTTTCATGAATTGGGTGGAGAGCGCGTCTGGTGTGCAATGATGCAATCACCTGTCACCATCTTCTCCAATGACTTCACCCCCAGTGGCTCGGCGCTCATCTTGGGCAACGAAGGCCACGGCATCTCCCAACCAGAACTCGGCAAGGCGGTAACCATCCCGATGCCCGGACAAGCCGAGTCCCTCAACGTCGCCCAAGCCGCCACGCTATTGCTCTACGAGGCGCTACGGCGTCACCCCAATGGAGACATCTCCCCATGACTCATAGAAATCCTACGCTTCTTTTTGCTGTGTTGGCACTTGCCATGATGGCACCCCGTCTCTCCGCGCAGATTGCCTTGCAGTTCGAGACGGAAAAACCACGCTACCTGTGCTATGAGCCAGTCCATGTCCATCTCACTGTCTCCAACCTCTCTGGCAACACGCTGATCTTTGACGGCGACACCCCTTCCACCCGAGGAAGCATCTCCTTCAAGATTGAGTGCTCTTCCGGCCGACACTGCAAGGCCATCGCCAGTTTGGGCAACCCGGCCAACGGTCTCCGGCTTGCCCCGGGGGAAAGCAAGAGCCTCGACATCATTCTCAACCAATTCTACAATCTTCAGAGCGAAGATGTCTATAACGTCACCGCCCTCCTCAACCACGGACGCCTCCCCCGCACGCATATCTCTCAACCCATCCAAATTGCCGTGCAGGACGGGTTGCCCATCCTCACCAAGAACATCGGGCTGCCCTCCGAAAACGGCGAGGATATGGTAATCAAGTCTGTCCAGTTGAATTTACTGCGATTTGCCGATATCGACGAGGACATCGACGCCTTGCGAGTCGAGGACACGGAGAATGTCTATTCGACTTTCCGACTCGGCTCCTTCATCGACGGCGAAAAACCCCAAGTCGAGGTTGATGGCAACAGCCTGGTTCACATCCTGTTGCAAATCCGCCCGCGACTCTTTGTTTACTTCGTCTTCGGATTCCGCAACCGCAATCTCCAGCTGATGCAAAAGCGCTTCTATACCTCCTCTGACGGCGCCCCGCCCACGCTCTCCAAATCCACTGGATACTTCCGCATCGAACATGGCCGAGTTGCCCGCGAAGGCGTGGACTACATCGAACGCCGCGAAGACATCCAGACCGACGACTCACGCCGCAATATCCCCGAAAACTGAACAATGGAAAATCCTTACGACATCCCTGAGGCTATTCCCGTCCCGCCACAGCCAAGTTCGCCCCAGGAGCCAACGCCACAGCCACCGCCGACACCACAGCCACCAAGTGGAAATACCTACAAGGGCTTTGCGTGGGGCTGTTTGGTTTCAGCCATCTTCCTGTTTGCGGCAGTTGCCCTCGGCATCGGCTCCTGCGTCTCGCTCGCCGCCATCGGCATCGCCACCGCCAAGAACGCCAACCTCGCCGAATCGACGGATACGGCGAACCCCAATCCAACGCTTACCCTCTTGCGCCCAGGCGACGGCAACCGCAAGATCGCCGTCATTGCCGTCCACGGCACCATCATGTTCTCCAGCGACTCCACCAGCCTCTTCAGCGAGGAGACCGGTGCCGCCGCACAGCGCATCTGCCGAGAATTGCGCGCCGCACGGCTGGATGATGACATCGCGGCGGTCATCCTGGACATGAACACCCCCGGCGGAGAGGTGGTCGCCTCGGACGAGATTCGTAGCGCCGTGGACGCCCTGCGGAACGCCGGCAAAATCGTGGTGACCTGCATGCACACCCTCGGTGCCTCCGGCGGATACTTCATTGCCTCCGGATCCGACTGGATCATCGCCAATCGCCTCACCATGACCGGCTCCGTCGGCGTGATCATGCAGTCCGTCGAGGCATCCAAACTCATGAACAAGATTGGCGTGCAACCTCTCACCTACCGCTCCGGCAACTTCAAGGACATGCTCAGTCCCATGCGCCCACCCACCCCTGAAGAGGATGAATACCTCAATGCAATGGTGAAGCAGGACTTCCGCGAATTCTGCCAAGTCATCGCCAACGGTCGCCCGGAGCACTTCCCCACCGTCGAAGACGTTCTCAACGCACCATTCGCCGACGGACGAGTGGTCTCCGGCGCCGACGCCCTGGAGATGCGCCTCATCGACCAGCTTGGAGATTTCGACGACGCCGTCGCCAAGGCCCGCGAACTCGCCCACGTCAACGATGCGCCTGTCTATGCATATTCCCTGCGGCGCGACTGGAAGTCGTGGTTGCTGTCCATGGCCGCGCCACGCACGTCCATCGAGGTCAAGGGTTTAGAGCATGTCCTGCCCGGCACCACTCTCCAGCCAGGCGTGCGCTACTATTTGCTTCCCCAGGCCGCACAGTAACTCTTTCCCAAAGTCCACTTTACCTGACCATACTTCAAATCTCCGTTTTTCTATTGGAAAACAGATAACCACTATGGTAAACCGGTTTTTGGATTCTCTTTTACGTAGTGCAGTTCTTGTAATTGCTTCCGTTGCTATTGCTCAAACCAATCCCCTGAAACTATGTGTAACAATTTCTGGGGACAATGGTTTTGGTTCTGGATTCATCATAAATCATGATGGTGCTTTTTATGTCGTTACGAATAACCATGTTATTTGGGAAATCAATAAGCCTGTCATACGCAAAGTCAATGGCGAAATTATTCATTTTTCGCGAGTGCTTTCTGGAACAGATCGTGATATAGCCTTAATTCCAATTGAGACAACCTATTTCACTGATGCATTAGAAATTGAAGAACATGATGACGATATATGGGTAAATGAATCTCTTACTTGTTTTGGCGACAGTGAGGGACGAGGGATTATTGTTGCCTGCAATGGTAAGTTTCTTGGTTTGGGAGCAACATCTTTGGAAACTGATGCTCTATTTGTCCCAGGAAATAGTGGCGGCCCGATTATTCGTGATAAAACGCATAAAGTCATAGGAATTGCAACCTTTATTGCACCACTAGACAATCCACAATGGTGGACTGTGGGAACTCGATTCGCCAATGAAAAAGGCAATGCCGCACGGCGATTTGCAGTTCGTCTTGACAACCTTGACTGGGGAACTTTGGATTCATACGATTATTCAGAAATTCAGGAGGCATGGGAAGCGTTGATGACTGCGCTTTCTGCCAAGGGTGCGGAAGGAAAGTCTATGCTTACTTGGGAACTCGTCCAATTATACTGCAAAGCAAGCCATGGCGATATGATGTCACAATATTGGCTTGGAAGATGTTTTTTAGTTTTAAATGATTATGAAAGTGCTGTGAAGTGGTTTCGATTGTCTGCAGAACAGGGATATTCAGAGGCACAATTTACCCTTGGAAGATGCTAC
>JAFXSU010000001.1 GCA_017525435.1 Victivallales bacterium | reverse complement strand
GAGTTCACCGCCGACGAGGCGAAGCTCCGCGAGGCGCGCTTCCACATCGTGGCGGTGCCAACTCCCGTGAATGACGACCATACGCCCGACCTCACGCCCGTCGAGGGCGCCAGCCGCATCCTGGGGCGCAACCTCCAGAAGGGCTCGGTGGTGGTCTTCGAAAGCACGGTGTACCCCGGCGTGACCGAGGAGACCTGCGTGCCGATCCTGGAAAAGGAGTCCGGACTGAAATGCGGAGTGGACTTCAAGGTGGGCTATTCGCCGGAGCGCATCAACCCCGGCGACAAACAGCACCGCCTCGAGAACATCAGGAAGATCGTCAGCGGCATGGACGCCGAGACGCTGGACTGCGTGGCGAAGGTCTACGAGCTGGTGGTGGAGGCGGGGGTGCACCGCGCCGAGTCCATCCAGGTCGCCGAGGCCGCCAAGGTCATCGAGAACTCGCAGCGCGACATCAACATCGCGTTCATGAACGAGCTCTCCATCATCTTCAACCGCATGGGCATCGACACCCTCTCCGTGCTGCGCGCGGCCGGCACGAAGTGGAACTTCCTGCCCTTCCGGCCGGGGCTGGTCGGCGGACACTGCATCGGCGTGGATCCCTACTACCTGACCTACCGCGCCGAGATGATGGGCTACCACAGCCAGATTATCCTCGCGGGGCGCCGCATCAACGACGACATGGGCAAGTACGTCGCCGAGAACTGCGTGAAGAGCCTGATCGCGGCGGACAAGGCGGTCAAGAACGCGAAGGTCGCCATTTTGGGCTTCACCTTCAAGGAGAACTGCCCCGACACCCGCAACAGCAAGGTCATCGACATCGTGAAGGAACTGCGCGAATACGGCATTGAGCCTGTCGTTGCCGACCCGCAGGCGGATGCAGACGAGGCGAAGCGCCTCTACGGGCTGGAGTTCGTGGACCTCAAGGCCGTCCGCGACATGGACGCGGTGATCCTGGCGGTCGCCCACCGCGAGTTCGCGGCCTTCAGGCAAGCGGACCTGGACGCCCTCTACGCGCCCGGACAGAAGATACTCCTGGATCTCAAGGGGCTTCTGGACCGCGCCGAATACGAACAGGCCGGCTATCGCTACTGGCGGCTGTAATGCGAAGCATCATCAGGCAGTAGGAGCACTTGTTTTTGGCATCGTCCTGTTTTTAAAGGCGCCTCGAGGGGCGCCTTTTTGTTCTTTTTGCTGTCTAATCGAAATAATACGCCAAAGGAAAAGGACTTATGAAGGGCATCATTTTAGCCGGCGGCTCTGGCACGAGGCTTTATCCTCTGACTAGGGTGACGAGCAAGCAGCTTCTGCCAGTTTACGACAAACCGATGATTTACTATCCGCTGGGAACGCTGATGCTGGCGGGTATTCGGGATATTCTCATCATTTCCACGCCGTTGGATACACCCCGTTTCGAGGAATTGCTGGGAGATGGTAGTCACTTTGGCATCCATCTTTCCTATGCCGTTCAGCCCAGTCCTGACGGCCTGGCACAAGCCTTCCTAATCGGCGAAGAGTTCATTGGTGACGAACCTTGCGCGATGATTCTCGGAGACAACATCTTCTATGGAAATCAATTTCGCAAGAATCTTCGTGAAGCAGTTGCGAACGCCACGAACAATGCGGCGACCATTTGGGGGTATCATGTCAGAGATCCCGAACGCTTCGGCATTGTGGAATTCGACCAGAATTTGAAGGTGCTCTCGGTGGAAGAGAAACCGACTGTCCCCAAGAGCAACTATTGCATTACCGGGTTGTATTTCTATCCCAAAGGCGTGGCGGAAAAGGCGCGGACGATCCGTCCGTCGGCACGTGGAGAATTGGAAATTACGGATTTAAATCGTCTTTATTTGGAAGAAGATCGATTGAAAGTACAGATTCTTGGTCGCGGCTTTGCTTGGTTGG
Organism: Victivallales bacterium; assembly: GCA_017525435.1. Taxonomy (GTDB): domain Bacteria; phylum Verrucomicrobiota; class Lentisphaeria; order Oligosphaerales; family Oligosphaeraceae; genus RGIG1601. The sequence continues at coordinate 669 of JAFXSU010000001.1, read as the reverse complement.
ACACGGGGACCATGGACAGCCTGATGGAGGCCGCCAATTTTGTCCAGACGGTTCAGAAACGTCAGGATGTGGTCATCTCCGCTCCTGAGGAAATTGCCTATCTGGAAAAGTGGATTACGAGAGATGAATTGATCGCCTCCGCAAAACTCTACGGGAAATCACCATACGGCGAACATCTGATGCGTGTTGCCGCCGACAAACTGTTCTACTGAAATGCGCAGAAAAGTCATTGTCACCGGCGGAGCGGGGTTCATTGGTTCCGCGTTGATTCGCTACCTGGTCAAGAACCAGTTGGCTGAGGTCTGCAATCTGGACAAGTTGACCTACGCGGGCAACTTGGAGAGCCTCAAGGAGATTGACGGCTCGCCGCTGTATCATTTCGAAAAGCTGGACATCTGTGACCGGGAGGGCGTGGCTAGGTTGTTTGCCGAATTTCGGCCGGACGCCATCATGCATCTGGCGGCGGAGTCCCATGTGGATCGTTCCATCGACGACCCGCTGTGCTTCGTGAAGACCAATGTACTGGGCACGGCAAATCTCCTGCAGTGCGCCCTGGAATACTGGCGCACGCTCCCAGGAGAGCAAAAGTCGGCGTTCCGTTTTCAGCACATCTCCACCGACGAGGTATATGGTTCGTTGGGCAGGGAGGGCTTCTTCAAGGAAACCACG
>JAFXSU010000205.1 GCA_017525435.1 Victivallales bacterium | reverse complement strand
TCGTTATCCTATATCGCCACCGTGCCGTGGGAGGGGATTTCGATTTTTCGGAAGTGTTCGTAGGCGGTGGTGAAAAGCGGCAGGCGAACGGCTTCGTCGTCTTCCACAAGCAATGTTACCTCGGCTGGGTAGTCGGTGGGGTTGGTGATTTGCAGGGTATCGCCGTCCCATTTTGCCTCAAGATGGTCAAAGCAGAGGATTTCGCGGGTGTCGGTGCGTGCATAGACGCCCGGAAGATGCACGCGTGCCAGCAGGAGCGCGACTTCCGGCCAGCAGGCGCAGGGCGCATTGCCGATTTCGCCAACTTGCGAAGCGCCCTCCCAGTCGCCGATGTTGACACGTTCGCTCATGCCCACGACCTCCATACCGTAGATGACGCGGCCCGGTCGCGAAAGGAACTGCGGCAGCGCGTGGACGACTTCCCGAGCCAGCCGCCCGTATTCGGTGCGTCCTGTCGCGCGGTAGAGCTTGAAGAGTGCGTCGCCGCTGGCGGAGCAGAAGCCAGGTGCGGAGTGGCGATTCTGGATGTTCGCATAAACCGTTCCGGCAGTGTGCATGTTCAGTTTCCCGAAAGTGCTTTCTGGCGGGAAGCGGTAGTCGTAGGAGACAATCCAGGTGGAGAGGTAGTCGGCTGCCGAGCAGGCTAGTGCAAGCAGCGATTCGTCGTGGGTGTATTCCCAGACGGTGACCAGCGCCTCAAGAAGCGCGTAGGCGGACTCGGAGTCGGTCGCCTGCAAGGCGTCGCCCACGCCGCCATAGACATTGCCCATTTCCTGAAGGTAGTTCTCTGCATAGTAGTAGGCACTGGCTATCGCGGTTTCGAGGTATTTCGGTTCGTGGAGGAGTTCACTTGCCAGCGCAAGACCCGTGATGGCGGATGCGCCGCCAACTCCCCCGCCGACAAGCAGTTCGCCGGTCGCAGGGGCGATGAGATAGCCGAATTGACCGTGTTTTTCCCAGAGGTGGACGAATGCGTCGGCGCATTTGCGGAAGCCGTCAAGCCACTGGGGCTGAATTGGTTCGTCGTGGAGTTTGAGCCAGAGCAACTGCCTCGCGAGGAAGGCCAGCGCGTCGGCGTTTTTCCGCACGAGTGCCCATGGTGCGAGTGGTTCGCCTGGTTGTGGTGGCCAGTCGGGGAAGAAGCAATCGTGGAACGCAGTGGTCAGGAAGAATCCGCTTTCGCACTGTGCCTTGGCGAAGAGCGTGTCCCATTCGCGGTAGATGCGTGAGCGGTATTGCGGCTCGCCTTCGCGTAGCAAGTATTCGGTTTTCATGATTCCACCAACCCAGCCGAGCTGCCATTGGTGGGTGGAGTTGCGGCAAATGCCCTTGAGGTCGGTCTTGGTGATGGTGGAGTAATAGCCGTATTCCTCAAACCAGTTGTCGGCTTCCAGACGGTCGCGCACGAGCCGCGTGGCTTCGGAGTAGGGGAGGAGGTTCGGGAAGGCTCCCGACGGAACTGCGGCGTTGCGCAATTCGCGGGCCTGCTGGAAGAAGTGCTCTAGCGTGCAACACCATTTGTCAAGAAGAGCGAACTCGAAGGTGGCGGTGGTGCCAGGACGATAGGCCAGCGGCGCATCGTTTGCAGTCACGAATGTGTTGCATCCGATTTGTCGGATGGTTCGGTGGACTGGCGAGGTGATTCGAACGTCGAGGGCATCGTCGGCTTCAATCACAATATAGCCGTAGTTTCCGGCCTCGTTGGCCTGCGGGGTGAGCAGCCAGACGGACTCTTGTTTTGCTTCCGAGTAGAATCCAAGCCCTGGAAATGCTCCCTCGGCGGAGGTCATGTCCAGCTGTCCGCCACCCTGAGGTGCGAGGTGCTGGATGGTTCCAGTGAGTTGCGGAGGCGTGAGGTTCATGTAACCATCTGGAAATTTTGGAGGGTAGGAACCGTTCGGTGCCACGACGCTCACGCGGTTTCCACCATAGACGGCGGAGGGCAGCAGCAGGTAGTTCGCGGATGACCAATTGCCGATGCGGAAGACCAGCGTGGCATAGAGTTCGCCTTCACCGTGGAGACACTCCAAGGTGACAATGCGTTTTTCACAGGGAACGGATACGAACACGCGGAAACGACTGCTGCCAGCCTCGAACTCGATGGTCTGCGCGTTGGTGGGATCGAGAGTGAGGCGTTGGCATAAGCCGTCGGTCTCAAGTTCAAGGAAGATGTTGATTGGAAAGGACATGTTCATGAGTTTCGGAAGGCGGCGAGGAATTCCTGGTTGCCGTTGGGGCCGAGGACAGGCGAGGGGAGGGCACCTACGAGTGTCCAATGCAATTCGTTCTGGGCGAATGCGATAATGGTGTCTAGGCAACGTTGGCGCACCGACTCGTCGCGGACCACGCCCCCGGAGCCGATGTCCCGTTTCCCTGCCTCGAATTGCGGCTTGACCAGCACGATTGCCCAGGCAGGAGATTTGAGGAGTGGCGCACATGGCGGAAGAACCTTGGTCAGCGAGATGAAAGAGACGTCGGCCACCAGAATATCAATGGGTTCAGGGATGATGGTGTCATTCAGGTCGCGTGCGTTGAGGCCTTCCAGCGAAATGACACGTGGGTCGTTACGCAACTTTTCATGCAGCTGGCCATGACCGACATCCACCGCGAAGACCTTTGCGGCACCGTGCTGCAAAAGGACATCCGTGAATCCGCCGGTTGAGGCCCCGAGATCCAAAGCGGTCACACCTTGCAGTTCTGGCTGGAAGGCCTCGATGGCCGCCAAGAGCTTCCCCGCGCCACGTGAGACGTACTGCGGAGGAGCGGAAAGGACGAGGCGCGTGGTCTCATCGAGTTGCTGCCCTGGCTTGCGGACTGGCGTGCCGTCCGGCAGAAGCACTTGTGCCTCGTCAATGAGCCGCTGTGCCAATGCGCGCGAGGCGCAGAGGCTTTGTTGGACGGCAAGTTGGTCGGCACTGAGTTTCAAGGTTCAAGGTTTAAGGTTAAAGGTTAAAGGTTAAAGGTTAAAGGTT